>JBKJRV010000158.1:0-3789 GCA_046593115.1 Gemmatimonadaceae bacterium | reverse complement strand
ACGTAGTACAGCAGCTCGTCCGCAACCCCCGAGTCGAACAGCGGCAGAATGTGCGGATGCTGCAGATTGGCGGTGAGCTTGATCTCGGCCAGAAAGCGCTCGGCCCCGATGACCGCGCCAAGCTCCGGTCGCAGCAGCTTGAGCGCAACGAGCCGGTCGTGCTTGAGATCACGAGCCAGGTACACCGTGGCCATACCGCCCACGCCGATCTCGCGATCGATGGCGTAGCGGTCGGAAAGTGCCGTTGACAGCCGGCCTACGACGTCAGTCATGGCGCCAAAGGTACGGTTCGAGGACCTCGCAGGCGAGCCTGCGAACCGTTGTCCGTTGCTGCCGCGTCAGAACGTGGGGCCCAGGACCACCGCGTTCAAAACGAGACGGTCCAGCGCCCTCCACCAGCCCCTGAACATCGGCTCGTTCGCGAACAGGATCACGTGGCCACGCCCCGTCGACTCCTCGATGAGCAGCGACGTGCCGCGAAGCAGGCGCTCCGTATTGTCGGGGAAGGTGAATCCCGCCCGCGTGAGCTTGCCCGTGGGAGCGAACACGGCGACGTTGGCGCCCTCCTTTGACGGCTTCAGAAAGGTGCTGCCTGACAGCATTACCGTGAGCCGGGGATTCTCGTAGCCGTACGCCAGCCAGTGCGTGCGGTCGAGCACGACATCGAAGTGCGAGCCAGGCAGATACTGCGGGCGGAAGTTGCCGGATGACGGACTCGCGATCGGGATCTCTTCGAGCGCCTTGTCGGGTGTCTCGGCCCGAACGCGCTTCGCCTTGCTCGTGTCATCGCTCGCCGGATTCTTCGACATCGAGGGAATGGTATCCTTCTCGTCCGAGCCGACCGCTCTCGCCGAGGTGAGGTTCACCGATTCACGGGAAGCCCATCCGGTGGCACCACCCATGGTGATGAGCGTTCCGCCGTTCTGAACCCATGCCCGAATGCGGTCCGCGCCATCCTTGCCCAGGCGACCGGCCAGCGCTCCGGACGACGCATCAGGAATAATGATGACGTTGAACTTGGTCAGGTCACCGCCGCTGAGATACCCGATGGAAATGGGCATGAAGCGGAGACCATAGCGCCGCTCGAACGTGAACCAGATCGCGCCGTAGTCCGTCTGGCTGATGCCGTCTTCGCCAACGAGTGCGACCTTCGGGGCCACCAGGCTCAACGCCGAGTACGAGCCCGCTCCGTACGTCGATGTCTCGGCGAACAGGCTGTTGATCGGGGTGACCTCCACACCGCTCTCGCGCGCGAGCGCATCCAGGCGCGAGTGAAGCAGCGTGTCGTTACGGGCGACACTGATGATGAACGTTCCGCGGGGCCACTGCCTGCCATCGGCCTCCATCGGCTCACTCGCGACCGAGACACGGAAACCGGAGTTGAGCAGGTGGTAGGCCAGCCGCAATGCGCCGTTGCGATCCGGCTTGAAGAGGTACGCCGACTTCGCCCGTGCGCCGCCTACGATCCCGCTCGGAATCTCGACGGCGAGCAGCTCACCACCCACGCGGCGAGCCATGTTCTGGGCCTGGGGCAGCGATGGCTCTTCCGCGGGCAGCGACAGCAGATTGCCCGATACGGACCCAGCGTCCTCGGTCCAATAGGCTTCGACACCGAACGCCACGGCGATCGACCAGGCCGTGATGTCGTAGAAATCGTAGCCTTCGCTCACTCCGCTCCGTCCTCGGCGGATGTTCCGGCGATACTTCTCTACCTGCTCGCGCACGAATTCCGGGTCGACGTCGGGTGAGGGCTCGAGGAACGCCTTGGCCACCTTGCCTTGCGGCTGCGCCAGGTCGATCACATACGCTCCGCTGTCGAACCGCTTCGATGAAACGCCGTCGTCGGCAAAGGAGTGGGCGCGCGCGGAGGTAAACGCGGTGCTCGACCGCCGGACCTCGATGCCCGCACGCAGCAGCGCCGACACCAGCTCCGCGGCGCGACCCGGATCGCTGCCCGGCACCAGCACGAACCGCTTCATGGTTCCTGAGCGGCCCTCGGCGATCGCGTTCTGGCGAAAGCGCAGATAGTCCCGCACGCGCTCCGCCTTGCGGGACGCGGTTACCTGGATGGTCGCCATCCCGGCGACGTAGTGTTTGGCGATACCATCGCGGAAGGAGACATACGTCCCGTCGTCGCGCCGCCACAGAATGCCCTTCCAGCCGCCGCCGTCCGTCTCGAACGTCATGCCGGACGCGCCCATCAGCGACGGCCACACATCCCAGTAGCCGACGTAGTAGAAGTCGAAGAAGCCGCGCGAGAAGTACATCCAGCCGTACTTGTCGAACGCGCTCGCATTACTGCGACCGAGAATGCCCATCCACTTCTCGAAGGTGTCGCCGACGTTCGCATTGATCGCCTTGGCGACGGGCGGGAAGAAATACCGCTCGGTGACGCCGTGCATGTCGGCGACAACCATGGGATGCCAGCGCAGCATGCCGCGCATCATCGCCTGCACTTCGCGCTGCGTGGAGGCCATCACGTCACGGTTCATGTCGAACCGGTAGTGGTTGTAGCGACCCTGAATGCTCCACGGCTCGTCGTGTTCGTTGGAGCCGGGATCGGGATGCTGCACGTTGATCGAGTTGTACCAGACGGTGAACCGCTCGTGGCCGTCCGGGTTCGAGCTGGGATTGAGCACGACGATCGTGTTCTTCAGCGCCTCGACGGTCGCGGGCTCCTCGCTCGCGGCGAGCTGATAGAGGAGCGACATGGCAGTCTCGAAGCCCGGCGATTCGTTGCCATGTACCGAGAACGAATACCAGACAACCGCCGGAGTCCGGGCGGCGATGGCTTCGAGCTCGGCTGCCGACGCCGTCCGCGGATCACCCAGCTTGTCGAGGTCGGCCCGTATGGCGTCGAGGCGCGCGATGTTCTCCGGCGATGATACAATGAACAGGCGCATCGTGCGCCGCTCGTAGCTGGATCCAAACTCCTCCACGCGCACGCGATCCTTCGCGGCATCCGCCATCGCCAGCAGGGTCTTTTCCTGCATCGCGTACTGCGTGTTCATGTCGCCAATCTCGTAACCGAGGATCGACTCCGGCCGAGGCACCAACGTGCGATATGGACCGCGGTCGTAGAAGCTGAAACCGCGGGTGTCTGGCGTGGAGTCCAGCGCGGGGTTGGACTGGGCGCCGGAACCGGCGGCCGTGATCGCCAGGAGAAGCAGGACGCAAAAACTCTTCATTGCTGATCGGGCTCGGGGGAGACGGGAGCGGAGAAAGTGACCGCCGTGAGCGTTGCCAGCAAGGGAACCGGACGACTGGCGATCAACCCGCCGCGCTGCCGCTCACGCGACCGGCTGGTGACCAACAGCAACGCGTGGAGAGCGGCGCTAGAACTCGATCTGCGCCCCGAGCTCGACGACGCGGTTTGGCGGGATACCAAAGAACTGCGTGGCGGACTGTGCGTTGCGCGACATCACGGCGAACAGCTTCTTTCGCCACCGGGCCAGGCCGGTGTTTCCCGTGGTGATCAGCCGCTCGCGACCGAGATAGTAGGTGGTGTCGGCCCGCTTGGTGATGCATCCGGCGGCCGTGCACACATCGAGAATTTCCTTCACGTCGGGCGTTTCCATGAAGCCGTAGTTCGCCTGCACCCGCCAGAAGCCGCACGTCAGCTTCTCGACATGTGCCCGCTCAGCCACATCGGCCTGCGGTACCTCGACAGTGTTGATCGACATGATGATCACCTGTTCGTGCAGCACCTTGTTGTGCTTGAGGTGATGCAGCAACACGACGGGCACGCCATCGGCCGTCGAGGTCATGAAGACCGCGGTCCCGGTTACC
>JBKJRV010000027.1:0-4848 GCA_046593115.1 Gemmatimonadaceae bacterium | reverse complement strand
GTCCATGGTCCGCGTCCGCGCATGGTATCCGACGAGAGTTCGCGCGCCAGTTGGACAATGGCGTTTGTGTCCACCCCGATCGTGTCTCGTCGCGCGGTGGCGTCCCGCAGCACAGCGCCCTGCGAGACAGCGTCCTGCGAGGTAGCGCTCTGCCGGTCATTAGTGCGCGGCTGCTTCATGCAGGACGCAAAGACGAGCAATGGTACTGCGAGAACTCCAACGCGGACTGGACACCGAGGGTGCACGGGCATCACGGTCGAGCACACCCGCGCACCTGAGCGCATTTCGGATCCAGCGGGGGCAGGCTGCGACGCGCCAATTCCGCGTTCGTCGCCGCCAGCCCGGTTTTCCACAGCGCGTCCAGCTGTGCGGTGTAGCCTGCGAGCTCCGTCGAGAGGATGCCGAAGATCGCCGACAAATTGCTCGTCGGCCGTCCGTCGCCACGCTCGGCCATCGACATCAGTGTCGCGAGACGATTGTTCACCCGGATGGGGAAATTGAGCGGGTCCTGATTGCTTTGGTTGCGCACCTGGTAGATGCGCTCCTCGACCGTGGATAATTCGGCCCGGAGCGTTGCACCGCGCGCGGCGAGTGCACTATCACTGGAGCGGGCGAGCCGGTAATCGAGCTGCGCCTTCACGCGTCGGATGTCGATGACCGCCTGATTGGCGTCGTTCACGCGATCCCGCACCCGTCGCGAGAACGCATACTGCGCCGCGAGGTCGGCACTCGTCGCGCCAAGCCATGGATTTCTCGTGACCGTCACCGGGGCTGTGAGCGTGCGACCGTCGGCGATGAGTCGCGCGGTGTAGCGGCCGGGCGGCACCGCCGGGGCCTGGCTGGCCGAGCCCCAGACACCCCAGAGGATCATCTTGGGGAATGTTGTGAATGCCTGGGCACGGAGGTCCCACATCACGCGGTTAATACCGGCCGTCGCTGGCAGGAAGGTGACCGCGCTGCCGCTGCTCGTGGTGTCGCCGACGGCGCTGTCGGGCTTTGCGGCGCCGGTCTTCGGAACGTCCGGCTTCGAGGAGTCCGCTTTCGCGGACGCCGTTTTCGTCGTGTCTGCTTTTCCCAGGACTATTTTCGCCGAGTCTGTTCTCGCGGAATCCCGCTTGGCGGTGTCGGGCACGAAGGTGCGCAACACGGCGCCGGTGGAATCCACTATCTCGAGTCGGAGCGACTTTGGCGCCTTGGCGAGCCACCAGCTGATGGCGATGCCCGGGCCCGACCGGACGCCGGTGGGAGGAGTGAAGAGATGCCCGGTACTCCCGAGGACCGCGGGCGTCGCCTGTCGCAGCGCCGCGATGTCATCGAGCACCCAGAAGCCTCGTCCATGGGTCGCGATCACCAGCTCGTTGGCCTCGACGATGAGATCGGATACGGGAACGTCCGGCATGTTGAGCTGGATGGACTGCCACGACGCGCCATCGTCGTACGAGAGATAGACGCCGTGCTGGGTCGCGGCGTACAGCAGACCACGGCGGGTGGGGTCGGCGCGCACGGCGTGCACGTAGCCGTCGGTGCGAATGCCGTTGACGATGCTGGTCCACGTACGACCGTAATCCGTGGTGCGGAAGATGTAGGGTGCCATGTCGTCGAGCAGCGGGCGACGGACGCTTACGTACGCTGTCCCTGACTCGAACGGCGATGCATCGATCTGACTCACGCGGCCAAAGGGAGGCATGGCCGGAGGTGTGATGTTCGTCCATTTACGACCGCCGTTCCGCGTCATGTGCACCAGGCCATCGTCCGAGCCCGTCCAGATCACGAGCGGATCGCGCTTGCCGGGCGCGACGCTGAAGATGGTGCCATAGACTTCGGGACCGTTCATGTCGCCGGTGACTGGCCCGCCCGAGGGACCCATGGTGCTCGTATCATGGCGCGTGAGATCGCCGCTGAGCGCCGTCCACGTCTGCCCTTCATCGGTGGTGCTCCAGAGCCGTTGCGAAGAGACGTACAGCGTCTTTCGGTCGATCGGAGAAAAAATGATCGGATAGGTCCACTGCCAGCGTTCCCTGATGGCCGTCGCGGGCTCGCCGGAATAGAACCACGGATACGGGTTGACCTCGCGGCCGGTGCCTGTGCGACGATCGTACCGGTCCAGATAGTTGCCGTTATTCGTCCCCGAGTAGAAGACATCGATGTTGCGGGGGTCGGGCGCGATATATCCCGGCTCGCCACCTCCGGCGCTGTACGACACACCCATCCCGCCCCTGGTGATGTCGACAATGCTGTCGGGCGGCACTGGCGTGAGACGAGCAGTGGCGGCCCGAAAGGCCTCGACGTTCCAGTTGAATGGTGTGCAGAGCGTGGAGTTGTCCTGCTGCGAGCCGCACACATGATACGGAACGTGTCGTGTCGTGATGACATGGTAGAACTGTTCGGTTGGAAAGTTCTGACCGGTCCATCGCTCGCCAGTGTTCATCGACACCGCACCCCCGCCGTCGTTGCCAACGACCAGGTGCTTCGGGTCATCGGGATCTATCCACAGGTCGTGGAAATCGCCGTGCGCCCCGTTGTCGATGGCCGAGGTTGTCTTGCCCGCGTCCTTCGAGCGGAAGAACGAGGTGTTCTGGAGATAGACGACGTTGGTATCGCGCGGATCGGCGAAGACGTGCGTGTAGTAGAACGCCCGCTGCCGGATGGAGCGCTTGTCGTTGATCAGCTTCCACGAAGCGCCCGCATCGTCGCTTCGGAACAGGCCTCCCTTCTCGTTCTCCACCAGTGCATACACGCGCCGGGCATTGGGGCCTGACACCGCGACGCCGATGCGCCCGATCACGCCCGACGGCATTCCCGGTGCGCGGGTGATCTCCGTCCAGTGCTCACCGCCGTCGGTGCTTCTGAATAGCCCGCTCCCAGCCCCTCCGCTCGACATGTGCGACTCGGTGCGGTAGGCCTCCCACAGTGCGGCATACATGATGTCTGGATTCGTGCGATCGATGGTTATATCGATCGCCGCCGTCCTGTCATCCCGATAGAGCACCTTCCGCCAGGTCTTTCCGCCGTCGGTGCTCTTGAACACTCCGCGCTCTGCATTCGGGGCGCTGTACTTGCCGAACGCGGCAACGAAGATGATGTCGGGATTCTTTGGGTGGATGCGGATCTTCGAGATGCCGTGTGATTCACGAAAACCCACGTGCGCCCACGTCCGGCCCGCGTCGGCGCTGCGATACACGCCGTCGCCGGGCATGATGTTGCCGCGGATGCACGTCTCGCCCATGCCGATGAAAATCAGGTCGGGGTTCGTTTCGCTCACCGCGATGGCACCCACGGAGGCACTGGTGATCTGGCCGTCGGTGACGGGCGCCCAGTGTTCGCCGCCGTCGGTGGTCTTCCAGAGTCCGCCGCCGGTTGCGCCGAAATACGCCTCGCGCGGGCGACCGCGGACGCCGCTCACCGCAATGGAACGGCCACCACGATCGGGGCCGATGTTGCGCCAGCGGTACGAGCGCAGCAGGGCGGAGTCGAGCGGCAGCGTCGCCGCGGTTGCGCTGGCATCACGGCCGGTTGGAGTCGCGGCGACCAGCGAGACGCTGCCGACGGTGATGACCAGAAGGCCGAGGATGTTACGAGATGATGAATTCACATTACTTCCGCACGAATGGCAGGTGAGATGCGGCTAACATGCATTCCACGACGGAGCGGAGCAATTCCAGCGGTGGTGTAAGTACCCGTCCGTCAGCTCTTGATGCCGCAACTGCCCCCGCCCGGAAGCTCGGGTCCGGGCTTGGCCATGAGCGCCTCGATCTCGCCGATCTCGCGAGGCGCTCCATTGGAGAGCCATTCGAGCCCGCCCTCCGTGAGCGCATAGGCATCCTCGATTCGTACGCCGATCCACTTGTACTTCTCGATCGCCGGCCGGATCCGCGCCAGCATCGCACGGTTCCTGGGCGTATCGGGCAGGCGATTGAGAAAGTCAGGATCGATGTAGAGTCCCGGTTCAACGGTGAACACATCACCCGGCCGGGCCTTCGTGTCCTGATCGTACTGGGCCGGGTCATGCACCTCGAGCCCGATACCATGACCTCCGTAGCCGTGCGTGGCGAATAGCGACACCTGACGGCAACCGGTGGGAGGACACCGCATGCCTTCCATGGGATCGAACGCGGCGTCGGCCGTCTCGATCAGTCCCAGACGCTCGAGACCATTCGTGATTACGGTGCGTCCCGAGTCCCTCGAGACCGTCATGCTCGAGCCAGGTCGTATCTGGCGCACGAAGGCTTCCTGCGCGTCGCGGACGAGCTGGTAGATCTCCTTTTGTGCCGGTGTGAATCTGCCGTTCACCGGCATTGTCCGGGTGACGTCCGATGAGTAGTGATCGAACGACGACGCCGCATCGATCAGCAGCAACTCGCCGTCGTTCATGACGCGGCTGTCTTCGAAATAGTGCAGGATGGTGGCGTTGGGACCGGAGCCAACGATGCTGCCGTAACCCGGGCGGTCACCCCCCATCCGGCGAAACGTGCCCTCCATCAGCGCCTGAATCTCCCATTCACCGCAGCCGGGCCCGGTGGCCTTCATCGCTTCCTGATGCGCCTTCACGCTCACCTGCGTCGCCTTACGGAGCAGCGCGATCTCGGCCGCGCTCTTCTTCCCGCGCAGTGCGGTAACGACCGAGTCCAGTGAATGAACGGCCAGCGCGGGATAGCGACTGCGCATCGTGGTGAGGAAACGCGATCCACGCGTGAGCGAGTCCTGATCGGCATAGTCCGTGGTCTGCACGTCCGGGACGACGTAGAACGTCATCCCGGCTTTCGCCAGCGAGTCCGTCACCTTTGCGAGATCGGCAATGTCGCGGCCGTTGACGCCCGGCACTCTGCCCGCGATCGCCGCGGCACTCGT
>JBKJRV010000311.1:0-9745 GCA_046593115.1 Gemmatimonadaceae bacterium | reverse complement strand
AACGACGCAAGCACTCGAGTCACCGCGAACGCGGCGACGAGTCCAATCACCAGGCCGATACCAGCCAGCCAGAGGCCGCGTCCAACCATGAGGCGAGTGACATCCACGGCCCGGGCGCCAAGGGCCATGCGAACGCCGATCTCCTGCGTGCGCTGGACGACCATGTACGCCATGACGCCATACACCCCAGTGGCGGCAAGGAGGACCGCGATCGCGGCAAAGACGCCGAACATCCAGCCATACAGGCGCTGCTGCCACATGGCGCGCTCGAAAAGCTGCTGCATGGTGAAAATCGAGAAGACAGGCATCTTCGGATCGATGCTCCTGATGGCCGCACGAACGGCATTCGTTGCTTGCGCCGGATCGCCCGAGGTTTTCACCATGAAGGTGATATTGCGCTGCGGCGAGCGCGAGAAGGACAGGTAGAACTGGTTCGGCCGGCTCTCATCGAGCGGACGAATGCGCACATCGCTGACGACGCCGATGACGGTCATCCACGCACTCGAGGTATCGCGCCCCAATCGGATCCGCTTGCCAAGCGGTTCGGTCTTCTCCCAGAAGCGCCTCGCCATGGCTTCGTTGATGACCACGAGTTGCACGCTGTCGCGGAGTTCCTGCTCGGTAAACACCCTGCCTTTCACCAGTGAAATGCCCAGCACCGAGAAATAACCGGGCGTCACCGAGCGCCATGAGGCGTTTGGCTCGTCGCCGACGCGGACGTCCTGCCCTTCGATAGTGAAACTCGAGCTGTTGTTGCTTCCACTGAAGGGAACCACGTTCGCTCCCGAAACCTCGGTAACACCGGGAACGGCCCGCAACCTTTCGAGTGTCTGAATCACGAATCCCTTGCGTTGGAAGCTGGAGTCATACGGGCTTCCCGCCATCACGGTTCGCAAGGTCAGGAGATGGTCGCGCTCAAACCCTGGATCGAGAGTCTGAAGCTTGACGAAGCTGCGGATCATCAGCGTCGCTCCGATGAGCAGCACGAGTGACAGCGCGATCTCTCCGACGACGAGCACGCTGCGGAGGCGTTGACGCCGTTGGCCGGCGCCTGCGTTCCGACCACCCTCCTTGAGCGCCTCGTGCATGTCGGGGCTCGAGAGCTGCATCGCTGGAGCGAGCCCGAATAGCAGTCCGGTCGCAAGGGCGAGGCCGAGAGTGAAGAGCAATACCGGCCCGTCGATCGTAAAGCGCATCCAGAACGGAAGGTCGACCGGAATGCCGGCGACGACGAGTTTGAGCCCCAGGTACGCGAACGCCACTCCCAGCACGCCACCGAGGAGCGCGATAATGACACTCTCGGTGAGAAGTTGCCTGACTATGCGGCCTCGGCTGGCGCCGAGCGCGGTGCGGATGGCGATCTCCTTGTAGCGGACCGTGGCTTTCGCGATCAGCAGGTTCGCCACGTTGGCGCAGGCAATGAGCAGCACGAACGCCACCGCCCCCATCATGATCCAGAGGACTGTCTTTGCCTCGCTGCCGACCTCCAGCTCGTGCAGGTCTCGTACGGTGGTTGACCAACTGGTATTGCTGGCCGGATACTGTTGTTCGAGACGCCTGGCTATGCCAGCAAGTTCGACGTCCGCCTGACCCATCGATACACCCGGGGCGAGCCGGCCAATGACCTCGAGAAAGTGGTTACCGCGATTCTCGGTGGGGCTGAGTTGCAGCGGCACCCAGAGCGTCGAGACATCCGGAAAGGCAAAGGTGGACGGCATCACTCCGATGATGGTGTAGCTATCGCCGTTGAGCTCGATCTGTTTTCCAACCGCCGTGCGATCGCCACTGTAGCGATTCAGCCAGAGCTGTTCCCCGATCAGCACCACCTTCGGGCCGCCTGCCTGATCCTCCTCCTTCACGAACGACCGGCCCATGAGCGGCTGGATGCCCAGAACCTGAAGAGCATCGAAGGTCATGGCCGTTCCGATCAGCCGTTCCGGTTCGCCATCGCGCGCCGCGAGATTGAACGATTGTGTGCTGAATGCCGTCAGCCCCTTGAAGGCCCGGCTCGATTCACGCCAATCATGGAAGTTGGCATAGGAGACGTTGCTCCAGTCGCTCCCCATCTTGTACCGCTCGCGCACACCAACGAGCTGCTCCGCGTCCCGGTAGGGAAACGGCCGAAGGATCACCGCATTCATGCAGCTGTAGATCACGGTGTTGACGCCGATGCCAAGCCCGAGCGTCACGATCGCGATCAGGGTGAAGAGCGGATTCTTGAGAAGCGTCCTGACCGCGTAGCGGAAATCCATGGGTAATCCGGAGAGGAGACCTTCTCGTAGTGTTTGTCATCCCGCGTGAGCGGAGCGATGTTGTCATCCCGCATGAGCGGAGCGAGTGTCGGGATCTACGTGGCGATCATAATAGCCGCCACGCTACACCGTCACTTACTTAATCGCGTTTCGAGGCCTTCTTCAAACGGACGTTACCGTTGATCGTCTCGATCCGGATCTTGTGCTGTCCTCCGTTTACCGCGCCGGAACCGAAGATGACCTTGCGCGGATCGCCCTTGCCGCGAATCCACTCACTGCTCTCCCGCTTCGCTATCGGGAAATCGCTGGTAATGGTGTAGTCGTCTTCGTGATTGCGCGTATAGGACAACTCGATATCGATGTCCATGGAAAGGCCGTCGGGAACGACCAGCGTAATATCCCCGCCGTAGCTCCTGAGCGAGACGTCACGGGCACCCTTTGTCGGATCGCCGGTCATCGTGACGTCGATGTCGCCGCCCATCGTCGTGGCATTTACCGTCCCATCGATTTCACGAATTTCGATCTTGCCGCCCATCGTCAGCGCCTTCACGAACTTTGCGGCAGAGTTGATGCGAATCTTTCCACCCATGGTGTGCACATCGGCGCCACCCGGAGCCTCATCAACGTTGATGTCACCACCCATCGTCTTGATGCGCACTTCGTCGCCGCTGCTCTCTCCCTTCCTGTTGGTGACTCGGCGATAGACCACGTTACCGCCCATCGAGTGGCCTTTGACGCTGCCGAGCACGTCCTCGAGTAGCACCTTGCCGCCCATGGTCTTTACCGAGCCGTCGACCTGGGATTTCACGAGCGTGATGTTCCCGCCCATGGTGGTGAGGGACAGATTGCCTTTCAGGTTACTCAGGTCGAGCTCGCCACCCATGGTCTTGCCGCTGATATCTCCCTCGACGTTGTCGACGCGGATATCGCCGCCCATGGTACTGAAGCGAAGACGCTGCTTCTGCGGTACCTGAATGACCAGGTCGGTATCGCACGAATTGCTGCGATTTCTGCGGTTACTGCGGGATCTGGCGTTTTCGGACGAGATGCGCAGTCCATCCGACGTCTCGTCAAACGACACACGGGTGTGGGAGCAGTCGGAATCATCCAGCGTGGCGACGATGTGCACGCTGTCCTTGTCCCAGCCGGTGACCTCGATCTCGCCACCTGTCTTCAGATCGACGTCGAGCAGCTCGCCGGATTCGGCGGAAAAGCCCCTCTCCATGGTCTTTTCACCGGATACTCGCGTGGAGCGATGCACAATGGCGTGCATCTTCTTGTCTTCCTTCACGTGCTGCATACGGTCACTGAACTCCAGGCTTTCGCTGCGGGCGAAGGCGGGAAGCTTCATGGCTGCCGCCGCAAAGGACGCGATGACGATGAGACCTGGAATAGAGCTGAAGATGCGCTTGGACATATGATGCTCCTTACTGGTACGCTGGAGCCCCTAGTGGGCGGCGGCGGTAAGACCGCCGGTAGTCTCCTGGACCACGCGACCGTCGAACATGTGAACGGCGCGGTCAGCGTGCGCTGCATACCGCGGATCGTGGGTGACCATGCAGATCGTGGCGCCCGCCTTATGCAGGTCGCGCAGCAGCTCCATCACTGCCTCGCCATTGGTGGAATCGAGGTTTCCCGTCGGCTCGTCAGCCAGAAGGATGAGCGGTTCGCCGGCAACCGCTCTGGCCACCGCGACGCGCTGCTGCTGCCCGCCGGAGAGCTGCGACGGATAGTGCTTCATGCGGTGTGCCATTCCGACCTTCTCCAGCGCATCCTGCACCCGCTTCTTCCGCTCTGCGGCATCCATCCCGCGATAGGTGAGCGGCAGCTCCACGTTCTCGTAGACGGTGAGATCACCGATGAGATTGAACGCCTGGAAGATGAAGCCAATCTGCCGGTTGCGGATGAAGGCACGCTGCGAGGGGGTGAGGTTCGCCACGGGCTTCTCATCAAGGAAGTACTGCCCGTGGGAGGGCGTATCGAGTAGCCCCAGCAGCGAGAGCAGCGTGGTCTTGCCGCAACCGGAGGGACCGGCAATGGCGAGATACTCTCCCTGCTTGACTTCGAGGTTGATCTCCGCGAGCGCGTGAGTCTCTACCTCGTCGGTCAGGAAGACCTTCTTGATGCCGTCGAGCCGGATCAAAGGCTTGTCCATGAACTGCTCCCTTGAAAAATTATTGCGTATTGCGTAGGAACTGCGGGACTGCATAAGTGCTGCGTACTTCGTACTGCGTAAGAACTGCGGGATTGCATAAGTGCTGCGTACTGCGGACTCCGGAGTGGCGTGACTTCCTCAACTACGCAATACGCAATACGCAATTTTCAGTTTGGGTTCGCTACTGCCTCAGCTTCACGCGCTCGTTCGAATCCCAGGCGGACATATCGGAGACGATCACCTTGTCGCCGACGTCGAGCCCCTGCAGCACTTCTATCGTATTCACCGAGCTTCGACCCAGCTTCACGTTCACCCGCGCCGCGCTCTTGCCGTCCGGAACCAGCTTGAACAATCCCACCGTACTCTCCGGCTGGCCATACGCCGGGCGATTGATGAACATCACGTTGTCCAGCCGCTCGATCTCGATGGTGCCATCCACACTCAGGTCCGGACGCGCGCCCCTGGGGAGCGTGCCCTCCAGCGCGACTTCGACCGCCACCGTCGTATTGAGCACCGCCGGGTCGATTCGCATTACGCGACCCGGGATGATTCCGTTTCGCGTGTCGATGGACACCTTCTGTCCGATGGTGATATCCTTCACCTGCGTTTCGGGAACCCGGAGGACCGCCTTCAGCCGTCCCGGCTGCGCCACCCGGGCGAGCAACTGGCCCGGCACCACGTACTGACCGAGTTCCAGCGACATCTCCTGCAGCACGCCGGGCTCGCCAGCCAGCACGTTCATCGACGCCACGCGGTTCTTCTGAAAGTCTGCGATATCCCGCAGTCGATCGATATTCGCTTGCTGAAGCTCGAGTTGTCTCTGCACCGTTGACGATACGATGTCGAGACGCTTCTCCTCGATCGCGAGGCGCTGCTGCAGCTCGCTCGCACGCTCGCGCGCCGTGGCCACTTCATTCGCCGACGACAGTTTCCTGGCGTCGAGCGCTTCAATGGTGGCGAGCTGCCGCTTCGCCTCACTGGACTGAATGCGGATCTGCGAGACGACTCCCTCCTGATTCAGCCGAGAGGTCTCGAGGTTGGTTCGCAGATTGATGCGCTCGCCCTGGGCGGCAGTGAGCTGGCGCTGTGATTCCAGAAACTGGAGCTCGACGTCGGGATTGCTCAGCTCGAGGATCTTTGTGCCGGGAGTGACTGGGGTACCAGGGCGGATGGGGATCTGCTCCACGCGACCCGCGGTCAGGGCCGAGACAAGCCGGATGCGTTCCGGCACCAGCGTGCCGGGTGCTCGCACTTCCCGCAACATCGTTCCGCGGCGCACCGAATCAATCCATAACGTGCCGCGATCGACGGTTGGTGCCGCTGGCTCGAGCCGGCGCAGGAAGACAGTGACGAACGCGAGGCCGACAACGCCCAGTGCGATGTAGACGTACTTCTTCCGCTTTTTCTGTGGTGGTCTGGCGATGTCCAATCGATTCTCCCCCATGTGCGCTGGTGCGTCTCGCCCGCCTGGGCACGTTGCCGGCGTGAACGAACTCGATTTCCGCTGAAATGTGTTCCCTTGGCGCGGTAAACGGGCAGTTCGGCGCGGCGCCCTTGTGTCACCGTTGCGCGATCATACTATTGCAACATTCGATGGCTCGCGAGCAGCAATCCTGCGTATATCGAGCCTGACGGGTTTCCCTGGCGCTCCGTCCAGACGTAAACCGGGCCACCCGGGTTTCAGTTGGACAGACCTTCGTCACGAACCGTTCGATTATCGTCGCGTCCCGCCCGGCGTCTCGCCCCGTCACAACTCAAGGAGGAAACAATGCGTGTTTCGAAGTCTGCAGGCCTGATCGCTCTGGCGATTCTGGCCATTGGCTGCGGCAATGACGACGACCCGATCAATCCAAATGCGACGCTTCGCATTGAGCTCGCGTCCGGGAATAGTCAGCCAGGGGTGGTAGGCCGGCCGCTCACGAACCTGCTGATCGCGAAGGTCAGGAATGCTGCCGATCAGCCGGTCGCGGGAAAAACCGTGAGCTGGTCGGTGAGCGCGGGGGGCGGGAGTGTGAGCCCGACGACGTCGGTGACTGACGCCGAGGGATTGGCGAGCACCACGCTGACGCTCGGGCCGACGGAGACCGCGAACCGGGTCACGGCGAGCATCGCCGATCGGCCGACGGCCACAGTGGTGTTCACGGCAAACGCCAGGTACGAGGAATTCTTTTCGTCGATGAACGGAGCGGGCGAGAACCCGCCGCTCACCAACTCCGCCATCGGCTCGGCAACCTACCGCGTGCGGGGAGACTCGATTGATTTCACCGTTGTGGCGAGCGGACTCACCGGCAATTTCGGTGGACTGCACATTCACGCGCCCCGTCTCACTGATCCGGGCAATGCATCGGTGGCCGTCGATCTCTGTCCCGTGGTTGCGAGCTGTGCGCTCGTTAACGGAGGCGTTACCGTGGCGGGTACGTTTGGCCCGGCGAGTGTTCGGTCGCATCTGGGGCCGACTGGGGCGACGGAGAGACAGCGGTTCGATTCACTGCTGGCCACCATGCGGAAGAGCGATGGGACCGCGTACACGAATATCCACACGTCGCTCAACACGGGCGGTCAGGCGCGCGGTGTGATAGTGGTCAGACCTCCAACTGGAGCGATGCATCGCGAGAATTAGCGCGGACGGGAGAGAACCGGCCGGGGCTGAAACCAAAACGCGCGGCGCCTCGCGGGAATTAGCGGGGACGAGATAGAACCTGCCGGGGCTGAAGACAAAGAGGGCGGCGCCAAATCGGCGCCGCCCTCCCTGTCTTCAGTCCAGACCCTGATTACGGCGTGGTGCCGATGATGAAGTCCTTGATGATGTTGATGACTGCATCCTTGGTCAACGGTTCGTCGAAGGCAGCGGTCACAGCATCATCGCCGCCATTGCCGCTACCAAGGGCCGTAATATCGGCACCCTTGTGCGTCTTGTTATTCTCACCGGCGTAACTCAGGTTGATCGCGGCCTGCGCAGCCGGGAAATCAATGTCCGAGTTGCTCTGTGTGACCCAGGACTTCACACCACGCAGGCGACGGATCTGCGCCGCGTGACGCGCTTCGACGGAATGAATCCGAAGAGCGGCCTCGAGGACAGCGTTGTTGCTCATGAGGTTGCCAGCCTGTCCCTTATACGCCCGGACGCCGGTATCCTCAAAGGTCTGCGCCGCAGCAAAGAGCACGCCCTTGTTCGTGGTGGCAGGCGCGAACGGACCCGTTCCCGAGCCGTTTCCACCGGTGAAATCGAAGCTGGAACCGGTGAACACCACCGGCGTTCCGCCGAGGGCCGAGATCGTCCTCGTGAGAAACTTGACATGCTCGATCTCGTGCCTGCTGATCTGTTGCAACGTGGTGAGCTCAGCAGCGTTAACCAGAGCGCGAACGGGGGCAAACGCGTTATTCTGCGCTGCAACGGCGCTTGTTCCGAGAGCCGCCTTGTAGAACTCGCTCTCGAGATGTTCGAGGGTGAGTGCGAATTGCAACACATCGAGCACTACCGCGGGCGACTGACCGAATACGTCTTTCGTCAACACGGCAAGTGCAACAGGCACTGACGCCATCTTGAGCCCGGCAATTACGGCCGCGCTGGCACCAGCTCCCTTCTTGATCGCTTCGCGACGCGTCGCGAGACGTTCCATGATCTCGGGGTCGATCGCCTCGAGAATCGGCTTCTGTTCCATATATGAATTCTCCTGGGAGATCGAGTTAGGCAACCGGCTGGGTGCCGATGCGAATGGTCGTGGTAATGAACGGATCTGCTGCGGTGAGCACGGCGGAAGGCTCATTCACCCTGTCCAGGCCGTCCACAGCCGTCACCACGTCATCCCCAGCGAAGCTGTTGGTTCCGGGAGCCAGCATGTCACGAATAACCGCAGCGTGCCGCGCTTCGACCGAAACGATCTTTCCGGCAACCAGGAGATTCTGAACATCGGTCAGGTACTTGCCCGCGCCGTTATACGCGGAGACACCGAGATCCTCGAACGTCTTGGCGGAGGTCAAAATGCTCGTGCGATTGGAGAAATTGACGGCCGAGAAGTCAGGCGTCAGGTTGCCGATCTTGCTTGTTCCGAGGAGAGCCGCGAAAGCATCGCGGTGAATGACCTCGTGATTCCTGATGTCGGTAAAGATCGTCTGCTCGGCAGTGCTGAGCCCTGACGTGCTGAACCCCGACTGGACTCTCAGGTAGAACGCGGCTTCGAGCTGCTCGAGCGCGTAGGCATAATTCAGAATCCCGACATCGTTTCCGAGATTCAGCGTGACGGTCCCACCAGGCGGCGGGGTCGGATCATCATCGTCACTGCAGCTGGCGAGGACACCGGAAAGAAACACGGCACTTCCGCCTACACTCATTGCTTTCAGGAACTGGCGGCGAGTGTTGGCCTCCAGTAGCTGCCCGGCATGGGCGATAACGACCGTCTGGTCTTTGTCGGACATACTTGCCCCCCTCCCGAAAAATGAAAACGTCCCCAACCACCCGCCGCGCCGCGAAGGTGCGACGCCGCACATGTCCAACACCGATTCGTGTCGGAAAGAACTGCCATTCGATTGGATCCCCTGAGTCATCCCTGAGGCGACTCGGGAGCAGCGTTATACGCACGTTATGTGCCTTCAATCGTGCGTCCGGATATCCTTATCGGACAATGCCTATCACACCATCCGAGCCGACCAATTACTGCTCATGGCACAGTTCGCTATTCCGCAGTTGGGTCGTCGCTACCATCCTGACGATCGTCACCGCGGCGGTTGCGAGTTCTCAGGTTACTCCGCTCCTCGAACCGAGTTCCAAGCCAGACATCGGGCTCGTCCGCGTATGCGCTGGTGGTGACGTCACCCTCGGCACCAACCTCGACACGCTCTGGGCGAAGCGTGCGAGTCGAACGCTGAAAACCCCCGTTGCCCTGTATCCGTCACCGGACTCGTTACTTCGACCACTGACCGGTTTGTTTGACGGCGCCGACGTCGTTCTCCTGAACATAGAAGGAGCGATTGGCACGGGGAAAACCCGATCGAAGTGCGGTCCTCGTTCTACCGCATGCTTCGCGTTCCGAATGCCTGATTCTGCTGCACCGGCACTTCGCGCCGTGGCGCCCTGGGCCGAAGTCGTCGGGAATGTCGCGAACAACCATGCTGGCGACGCAGGGCCGACTGGCAGCGCACGAACCCGGGCTCTGCTCACGCGCGCCGGCGTCCACGTCACCGGCGCCGACAGTGCACCGACACTGGTTGCTACCAGTCGAGGGGACACCGTTGCCATACTCGGGTTCGGCACATCCGGATTCCCGGATGTGCGCGATCTGCCAGCGGTGAGCCGATTCGTAGCGCGAGCGGCCGCGAACTACCGGCGGGTGATCGTGAC
>JBKJRV010000128.1:0-9456 GCA_046593115.1 Gemmatimonadaceae bacterium | reverse complement strand
GTTGCCGCAGCGAAGGCACTGACTGACGGTTGAGCTCGACACGGCTCGTTGCGACGTGGATTCGTCGCGCCATAACGCATCACAGGGCAGGCACACATCGTGCTTTTTGCACATCTGAAACGACGACGCCCGAAGCTGGGGCGCATCACTTTTTCAGAGAGAGCGCACTCCCATGGCTGTTGAGAATCTGACCGATCTTTTGAAGCACGAGCTGGGCGACATTCTGTTTGCGGAAAAGACTTTCCTGAAAGGGATGAAGACGATGGCCCGCGAAATTGCCGATCCCATGATGAAGAGCCGGGTGTTGCAGCACGCTGAAGAAACCGAGGGCCAGATTTCAAATCTCGAGGAGGCGTTCGAAAGCATTGGTTTCAAGGCGCGCGCCAAGAAGTGTCCGGGTGCTCTTGGGCTGAAAGAAGAGCACGACGAGTTCAAGAAAGAGGAAGAGCCCTCAAAGGAGATGCTCGAGGCGTTCGACCTGGGATCCGGACTTCGTGTGGAGCACTACGAGATCGCTGCCTATCGGACGGCCATTGCGATCGCGAAAACGATTGGCAATCAGCAGTGCGCCACGTTGCTCAGCGAGAACCTGGCGCAGGAGCTCGAGATGGCGAAATTTCTCGAGACCAATGCCGCGGCTGCGCTGCGGAAGCTCGCCTAGGAGATCGGTGACGGGCACGAGGGGCACTGCTATGTGCGGTGCCCTTTTTTTCGATGACGATCCGTTGTTGAGTTCGAAGCCGCTCGTCGAGCTCGCGTCCCGTTCGTTCGTCGCTCGATTCCCTGGCACGTCGAGGGAAGAATGTTCTGCATTCGCACGGTGCTGAAGTCCCCCTGCATTCGGGTTGCCGCACATGAAAACAGACTCCGGAAAAACGATCTCCCTGTGGATGGATACGGCGAATGTGCCGGAGTTCCCCGCCCTTCTCGAAAGCACGGAATGCGATGTCTGCGTCGTCGGCGCCGGGATTGCCGGCATGACGACCGCCTACCTGCTCGCACGCGAGGGCAAGCGTGTCATCGTTGTTGATGACGGCAAGGTTGGTGGCGGTGAAACCGGGCGCACTACCGCCCATTTGGTCAATGCCCTCGATGACCGGTACTTCGAGATCGAGAAGGTGCACGGCGAGCACGGCGCGCGCATGGCGGCCGAAAGCCATACGGCCGCGATCGATCGCATCGAGGCCATTGCAAGGAAGGAGAGCATCGACTGCGACTTCGTGCGGTTGAACGGCTACCTCACGCTCGATCCCGACAGCAAGCAGGACGTGCTCGACGACGAGCTCGCCGCGACGCACCGCTCGGGGCTTCTGGGCGTGGCGATGCTCGACGAGATGCCGGTGAACATGTTCGGTGGGGGCCGATGTCTGCGTTTCCCCGACCAGGCGCAGTTTCACCCGCTGAAATACCTCGCTGGTCTCGCAAAGGCGATCGTGCGCGACGGCGGCCGGATCTATAACCGCACGCACGTCGAGAAGTTTGAAGCAAAACCGCGACGACCGCAGGCTAGGACGAAGGATGGCCACACCATTACGGCGGATGCCTTCGCGGTGTGCACCAACTCTCCGATCAGCGTGCTCGTCGGCACACACCTCAAGCAATCAGCCTATCGAAGCTTTGTTATCGCCGTGCCCGTCCCATCCGGATCGATACCGCTTGGCCTGTTCTGGGATACCGGAAATCCCTATTTCTACGTCCGGCTCGCCAATATCGGTCGAGCGTCCGAATCGGGGAACGGCACCGATTATCTGATTGTCGGCGGGATGGATCACAAAACGGGGCAGGAAGACGACGCCGAAGAACGTTTTGCACAGCTGGCCGAGTGGACCAGGAAGAGCTTTTCGACCACGGAGGATCCGCACTACCGGTGGTCGGGTCAGGTACTCGAGCCGGCCGACTCGATGGCGTTCATTGGACCCAATCCGGACGGAGCGAAGAACATTTTTCTCGCCACCGGTGATTCCGGTAACGGCATGACGCACGGAACAATTGCCGGGATTCTCCTGACTGATCTCATTCTCGAGCGGTCCAATCCGTGGGAGAAACTCTATGATCCCAGGCGTGTGAGCGTGCGCGCCGCAAAAGAGTACGTGGGCGAGAATCTCAACGTGGCGGCACAGCTGCGCGATTATCTCACACCTGGTGAGGTCAAGTCACCCGAGGCCGTCGCACCGGGAACCGGCGCCATTCTTCGTCGCGGTATACACAAGGTCGCCTGTTTCCGGGATGAGCAAGGCACGGTGCACGAGCGCAGTGCCGTGTGTCCTCACGTCGGCTGCATCGTGGACTGGAACTCCCTGGAGAAGTCATGGGACTGCCCGTGCCACGGCTCACGCTTCGACCCGTATGGGAAGGTGCTCAACGGGCCGGCGATCTCAGACCTGGGCCCCGCGCAGGAGGCCGACAAGCAGTCGGGACTCAGGTCGAGGTGACGCCTGCCGCGTGCGATTCAGAGGGACCGTTCTTCGGGAAATACGCGTTCTTCATATACTGCATCACCATTCGCTGGGTGTTGAAGAACGAGCCATTCAGCGCAATGGAGCCACGCATCACTTCAGCGTACGCGTACGGCAATCCATAGAACAGCGGGACGATCAGCCGTTCGAGTTTCGAATAGAGATCGACGATGTCGTCCGATGGGTCAACCGGAAGTTCACGATCATCGGAAATGGCCCATCCGGTAATACCCGGTACATGTCCCTCGATCCACCACCCGTCGAGGATGCTGAGAGATGGCACGCCATTGAGGGCGGCCTTCATCCCGCTCGTCCCCGACGCTTCCATGGGGCGCATGGGATTGTTCAGCCACAGATCCACGCCTGATGTCATCAGCGCGCCGAGCTGCATGTCGTAGTCCTTGAGATAGACGACCTGCACGTCTTTCTGGATCGCTGCTGCTGCCGCGTGGATCCGGCGAATAAGCATCTTGCCCGGCTCGTCGCGCGGATGCGCCTTGCCTCCGTAAATGATCTGCAGCTTGCCGACGCGCTGCGCGATGCGCTTCAGCCGGTCGGGCTCGGCGAAGATCAGGTCGGGACGCTTGTACGGTGTCGCGCGCCGTGCGAACCCGATGGTCATTACGTTCTCGTCGAGCTTCACGCCTGACCGGCGCTCCACTTCCGACAGCAGCGCCCGTTTCGCCAGCCGATGCGCGTCACGGATATCGTCGAGCGGAATGCTGATGGCGTAGCGCAGATACAGGTTATCCTGCCTCCACTCGGGAATCCGCTTGTCGAACAGCTCCCGGAACGCAGGGCACGTCCAGGTGAGCGCATGCACGCCGTTGGTGATCGCGTCAATCGGGTAGTCACGAAACATGGCCCGCGACACTTCACCATGACGCATCGCGACGCCATTCACGTACCGCGACAGCTTGAGCGCGATATAGGTCATGTTCACCTCCCCATTCGCGCAGCACTTTGCCGCCTCGAGCAACGCTACCCGCTCGGCCCCGAGCACCCGCTTCGCATCCTCCACCGAGAAGCGATCGTGACCCGCCGGGACCGGCGTATGCGTCGTGAAAATCACGCGCTCCTTCACAGCGTCGATGTCGTCTTCGGTCAGATCCCAGCGCGTCCGTCCCCCAAGCTGTGCCTCCAGCAGGGTCAGCGTCAGGAACGCCGAGTGCCCTTCGTTCAGGTGGTAGTGCACGTCATGGACGTATCCGAGCGCGCGAAGCACCTGTGCGCCGCCCATGCCGAGCACGACCTCCTGGCAAAGACGATAGTGGTTATCGCCGCCATACAGGTAGTCGGTCAGCGCTCGATCCCACTCGCTGTTTTCCGGAATGTTGGTGTCGAGCAGGAGCACTGGCACCTTGTGACCATCCTCGCCAACCACCTGGTATCGCCACGCTCCGACACGAACCTCGCGTCCCTCGACTTCAACACTGACGCGCACGTCCAGCTTCTCAAGGTGCGCCTCCGGTGACCAGATCACCGGTGCTTCCTTCTGATTGCCTGCCTCGTCCAGCAGCTGGGTGAAGTAGCCCTTCCGGTGCAGCAGGGTCACCGCCACCATCGGGACGCTGAGATCCGCGGCGGAGCGCAGGGTGTCGCCGGCAAGCACGCCGAGTCCGCCACTGTAGGTGGGAATCTCCTGCTCCAGGCAGATTTCCATCGAGAAGTAGGCGATCGTGCGGTCGGTGGATCTCGGACTCATGCGCCGCCCTGGTAAATGCTGCCTGGTTGGAATACTGCCTGATGAAATCGAAGTCGCTTGCACTGATACACAAAAGCCGCCCGAAGGCGGCCGTAGTGGATGCCATTACCCAGGCGCTGAAGCTTCACGCCCTTGGTGCGGCACCGCTCATCGGCCTGACCCGAGAGAAATAAACAGGGCAACAGGCAGTGAGCCAAGTAGCTCGCTCAATGGTAACGGCTTCCCGATGCTCTCAACCCTCCGTCCACTGAGCGCACACCGCCAACGCCCGCGGGGCAATGTGATCGCGCCATCCCGCCAGACGCCGGCCACCGGCGCGTCGGCTCCTCCCGTGAGTGTCCTGGACAATCGCGTAGCGATCGTTGCGGCTGACACCACACCGCCGCTGCGAACGAACGCCATCACATGGCTGGCAGTCGAGCCGGTAGCCGCCAGTGGGGTGTAGTCTCCTGCGAAAACATCGGGATATGCCTGACGCGACTGCAGAGTGCGCCATGTCAGATAGAGCTTGATACGCCCATCCTCCGGCGCCTGGAGCATGTCGGCGACTTTGCCCTCGACGCCTGAGTCGGTGAGCTGGTCGCCGAAGGCCTGCTCGATCTCCGCCAGCATATGCGCGCGTTGCCCGTAATCCACCGGTCTCCGGTTGTCTGGATCCACGAGCGAGAAATTCCACAGCTCGTCGCCCTGATACAGATCCGGCGTCCCCGGCGCCGTGAGGTGGATGAACGCCCGTGACAACGCGTTCCAGAACCCTGGGCGAGCAATGGCCGACACGACCTGCGTCATCTCCTGCACGAACGGGCGACCGTCCTCGACAATGGCCGAAAGGAATGACTTCAGCGCGCCTTCGAACGCCTCGTCGGGCTCAGTCCAGCTCGTTCGGCTCTTGGCCTCCCGAGTCGCCTTGATCATGTACGCTTCGACGCGTTTCCGGACAGGATCGATCTCGCTTCGGGACGGTACTTCGTTCGACGACAGCGGCCATACGCCGGCGAGGGTCTGGTAGAGCAGATACTCGGTGACGGCGTCCGGGGCGGCCCTCCGGCCGCTCTTCCCGCGCAGCGGCGCATGCGCCTCGCGCCATTTCCCCACCTGTCGCTCCCACTCCCCAGGCATTTCCGCAAGCACATGCAATCGGGCGCGGACATCGGCGCTGCGCTTGGTGTCGTGCGTGTTGGTGCACAACAGGTTCAGCGGCCACTGCTGCGCACGATGGGCGTTGGCGCGGTGCAGATCCTTGACCGCCGTCGTCAGGTCATGATCCGGCGCGCTCCCCACTTCATTGAGCGACGCCAGTGGCACATAGCGGTAGAGCGCCGAGTCTTCCACACCCTTGGCCGTCGCCGGACCGCTGAGCTGCTGAAATCGTCCAACGAACTCGAGTCGCTCACCCGGATCGGCATCGCTGCCGTCGAGGAAGACGTGTTCCAGGCGCTCAATCAGTGATACAGGCACATCGCTTCTCGCGCGAACGTCGGCGAACGCGCGAGAAAGCATCGCGACATCGTCCGGATGCGTGCGGTCCGAGCGCTTGTCGATGTATGTGCGATACACCGGCAAGGAGGCAATCAATGCCACGATTCCCTTCTCGAGACGGCCGCCAAACCCCTTCCGCTCTTCCGTCAGACGCGCGAGGGGTTTGAGGAACCGGGTGAGACGCTTCACATCAGGGCGAAGGGCACCCTCGAGCACCCGTAGCTTGGCTTCGTAGGCCACGCCCGCGAAATCCATGTGCCGGTCGACCAGCTTGAGCTGCGCTCGAAATGCCGCATCGAGCCACCGGCTCCCCTCGGCTGACACGAACACCGCCGCGAGTTCGTTCAGGAACTCGTAGCCCGTCGTTCCCTGCACCGGCCAGCTCTCGCGTAACCGCTCTCCGGACGAAAGAATCTTCTCGACGAAGATGGGCGGCTCTGCGCCAGAGGCATTCGACGCAGCGTTCAGCGCGGCTCGCAACCGTTCCAGGTACTCCAGCGGATCGAGCAGTCCATCGATGTGATCAACGCGCACGCCATCGAGACTGCCATCGACGATCCACTGAAGAATCAGGCGGTGCGTACTCTCGAAAACGCGTTCATCGTCCGCCCGCAGCCCTGCAAGATCTGAAACGTCGAAGAACCGGCGGTAGTTGATGCGCTGTGCTGCCTGCTGCCACAATGCGAGCTCATAGCTCTGCATGTCGAGCAGCGTTTTCAGCCGACGACGACCGTCCGCGCCACTCGCAAATCCCTTCGTCGCGCCGCGGACGTGTTCGCGAAGAACCGTCGAGCGTTCCAGCAGACCGGCGAGCCGCTTGCCTGTTTCTCCCGAACGCCGTCGCCGCTCCTCTCGACTTTCGTCCTCGGTTGTCCACCGCGAGGGCATCGATGACAACCCATCGACGATCTCGTCGAACTCGCGGAGGTCGGGATCGTCGTCGCCCAGCGCCTCGCGCACACCGCCAATATCGAAATTCAGAATATCGCCGACGGTCGCTGGATCCAGTGGGAACCAGTTCTCGAAGTACGTGACACGGAAGCTGTTGAGCTCGAACGCAACCGCC
The DNA here is from genome assembly GCA_046593115.1 of Gemmatimonadaceae bacterium. GTDB lineage: Bacteria > Gemmatimonadota > Gemmatimonadetes > Gemmatimonadales > Gemmatimonadaceae > JBKJRV01. The sequence goes on along the minus strand of JBKJRV010000128.1, from coordinate 2,750 downwards.
AACTCGTCCGCACTCAGGCTCTCCTCGAGTGCCTTGCCGAGCACCGGAAGCAGAACGCGAGTCCGGGAAGACGTTCTTCCAGTCCCCCAGTCGATGTCGAACCAGTGGCTGTACAGCGAAGACTGCCCGTGCATGAGAACGTCCTGCCAGTACGGATTCTCATTGCCGACGCCCATGTGATTGGGAACGATGTCCAGCACCATCCCCATACCGGCTTCATGCAGCGCATCCACAAGCGCCCGCCGGTCGCCTTCCGTACCCAGTTCCGGATTGAGCATCGATGGATCGACGACATCGTACCCGTGCGTGCTGCCACTTCGCGCCCGAAGCTGTGGTGAGCTGTACAGGTGGCTAACGCCAAGCCGGCGCAGATACGGCACAATTCCACGCGCCTGATCGAGCGTGAAGTCCTTGTTCAATTGCAGGCGATAGGTCGCCAGCAGGGGGCGAGCGGTCACTGTGCGCCCCTCGAGGAACAGCCCATGATGTCCCGAACGCGAAGGTCCGTGATGATGTCTTCCAGGTTCGGCTTCAGACGCCGGGTCCAGGAGGCAAATCGATCACCCCCAACGCCGGGGACGTTCACCGGTTCCACTTCGCCCACAAGGTCATCGAGCGACAATCCCACGAGCGCCGCGGGCGTGCGACACAGGAACTCGTGTACCGCCCGCCGAACGTCCACCTCGTTCGGTTCCTCGTCCGACCCGGGGAGAAAACCTTCGTCGACGAGCCGCTCGATCAGCCTGCTCAACTCGGCACGGCGTTGATCCCCGGCAGTCTGTCGTTCGTCATCGCCCTTCATCATACCGACGTGCTCGCGCAGCTCGATGTCGCGACCACTCCAGTACCCGGCGAGGGTCGCCATATCGTGCGTGTTGGCCGTTGCGAGCGAGCGTTGATCGTACGACGCCGATGGCTTGAAGCTCCCCCCGTCCCCCCGTTCGAAGTACAGCACGCGCGATGAGAGCACTTGCCACTTCTCGAGCGCCGGCGGCACCTCCGGCGGTACAGTCCCCAGATCCTCTCCAACCACGAGCGCCCCTGCGCGCGACGCCTCGAGCGCCAGAATTCCAAGCAGGTCCTCAGAAGGAAATCGCATGTACGCGCCCTGCGCGCCGGTACACCCGTCAGGAACCCAGAACTGGCGGAATAATCCCATCACATGATCGATCCGCAGGGCCCCGGAGTGACGAAGCGACGTGCGCACGAGGTCGATCCAATACCGGTAGCCACTTTCACGGAGCCGATGCGGGTGCAACGGCGGCAAGCCCCAGTTCTGACCTTCCCTTGCATAGTCGTCAGGCGGCGCACCAATACTGGCGCCCTTCACGAAGAGCTCCGGCGTGAGCCAGGTATCACTGCCGTTCGGCGCCGTGCCAATCGCGAGATCCTGGTAGAGGCCGATCAGCAGACCTGCCTGCCTTCCACGAGTCGCCGCGGCGGCAATCTGTTCGTCGAGCAGGAATTGCAGATAGACGTGCAGCTCTACGGCCTCGGTGTTCTGCTGCCGGAAATCCCGAACAGCCGGGGAATACGGGTCGTGGAATCCTTTGGGCCACTGATGCCAGTCGCCGGAGCTATCAGTCCGCTCGAAGTGCTCCTGCAATGCGACGAACGTCGCGAACTGAAAGAGCGGCGTTCCCTGGGCTTCGAGGAAATCGCGATACTGGCGGCCGCGCTCAAAGTCAGGCGACTCGATCAGGAATCGGAATGTGCGATGCAGGGCCTCGAGCACAGGTCGCTTCAGCGCCATGACATGCTCGTAATCCACTGCGCCGGATGCGCGTAACCGAGCGAGCTCCGTCGTAAAATGGGCGGAGCCCGTAAGTGAGCGCGCCTCGTGCGACACCTGCATTTCCGGCACCTGGTCAACATCGATATACGCCACGTTCCGGAAAACGCGGCTCACGGGACTGTACGGACTAATGTCCATGCCGCGGTTACGCAGCGCGTGGAGCGGATTCACTCCGACGAACGCAGCGCCGCTCTCGCCTGCCCACACCAGCAGCGTACTGAGATCGGTCGCGTCGCCAATTCCCCAGTTTCGCGCACTGCGGATCGTATACAGGTTCGCGGTGATGCCGAACACACCACGCTCGCCGACTTTCCTCTCCGCGGAAGGGCAATGCGGCGGAACCACGATCAGTGACTGCTCCAGGTCGCAGTCGCCCGCACCACCGCGCACGCGAAGTCGCAGTGTATGGTATCCCTCCGGAAGCTCTGCGCCCGCCACGGGGATATCACAGGACTGGCCATCCGCCACGCTGCCCTGCATCCGAAAAATGCTGGCGTCTTCACGCTCGATCTCCAGCTCCCACTCTGACGTTCCGGCACGTTGCGATGGCAGCGCAATCCTCAGGGCGGCCACATCCCGCACCGTCACGACGCACACCGGCTGAACGGGGTGGCGAGCCTCATCCTCGAGCCGCGCCAGAGACGCACGCGCGGCCTCCTCGGTGGACGCGTCGATGCCGAGCACGCGCAGAATACGCACGCGGGTATCATCGGTGGTGCGTCGCGTTTCTTTCCCCGACTGATCGATATACTCGGGGATGATGCCGACACGATCCGCGAGCACCTGGAGTACCGAACCGTTTTCCTGATTCATGCGTGGCGGCGCTTCGCGGATGGACTACGCTGAACCGGCTCGCTCGACGTCCTCGCCGATCGCATGGATCTCAACAACGTCCTTGGCGCGCGGTACCAGGATCAGGGCGCCGAGGGGTGGCAGGTGGAGCGACACGGATTGC
>JBKJRV010000124.1:0-3287 GCA_046593115.1 Gemmatimonadaceae bacterium | reverse complement strand
AGTCGCCCATACGCGTCGTACTGGAAGGTCAACTGCTGAGAGGTGCCGCTTACGTCCATTCAACCACCCGGCACCTCTCAGCAGTTGACCTTCCAGTACGACGCGTATGGGCGACTGCTCAGGCATGTCGACATGGGTGGGAATTGGTATGACCTGACCTATGATTTCGCGGGTAAGCTCAGGAGTGATTCGACACCGGCCGTCCTCGCAAACGGGATCACCCAGAGACTTGCAACCCGGTACACGTCAACAGAGTCGTTGGTGCTGGTGCCATCCGGCGTGTCGACAGCGACCTCAGTCCGGTCGGACAGTCTCAGGGCGAGCGTGATCAATCCTCGCGGGTTCACGACTGCTTTCGCACTTGATCGCTGGCGCGCGGCGACCCGGGTTGAACAACCCTTGGGGAGAGTCAGCACCGTGAGCCGGAATACGATCGGTCAGGTAACATCGAGCACTGCGCCGTCGGGGCAGCGGGTCGATTACGTCTGGACCGGGAAAAACCTGACTCGCGTCACTGATCAGTTTACCGGTCGGCAGGTGAACGTCGAATACGAACCGACATACAACGAGGTCTCCCGGGTGTATGGCCACACCGACTCGCTCTGGAACTATTGGTCAGGCGGTAAACTGGACAGCGTTCGGGTCGGATATCGAGGACAACCCAATCCTCCCGCTCCGCGATATTTGTACGACAGTCGCGGGCGAATGGTTGGGAAGCGGGATTCCGAGCTGCACTCGGACACCATCATGTACGAGACGAGCGGAATGATGAACCGGTCCTGGATCGATGAATCCGGGCGCAACACGGTCTTCATTCACGATGTCTATGGGCGTGACTCACTCCTCAATCCGCCGGCGGGTTCGCAACGAGTCACCCTGTACGATCAGTTGAATCGCATTACGAGATCCATCAATCCAGCGAGTGGCGATACGGTGAAATACTATCACGGGCTGCTGGGAACGGACTCGATCGTGGATCCGAAAGGGCAGGTGCATCGTTTCGGGTACAACGCGCTTGGCCGGCTGGTCACCAGAACCGATCCCAATGGTCTCGCTGACCGGTATTACTATGACGTCAACGGCAACCTCACGGCCTCGGCAAACAGACGGAATCAGCAGGTGAGCGTTTTCTACGATGCGCTCGATCGTGACACGATGTCTGTTGCCGGCATGGATACGACCCGATGGACATTGAGCCCTTGGGACACGCTCGTGGTAGGTTGGAACCGTGAAGCACGGGATACCATGCGCTTCGATCCCTCGGGAAGGCCGGTCGCGCACACCACAGTGCTGAATGGCAGGCGCTACTCGATTTCCCGGTCATTCGATCTCAAGTACAACCTCACCGGCGTGACGTTCGGCGACGGCACGTGGCAAAGCGCCATCAATTACAAGTACAATGTGCGCGGTCAGATGGACACGTTGATCGACCTGAAGGGCAGCGTCACCCGCGTTGGGTTCAATGGTGATGGGCAGCAGACCTTTGCGGTCTACCCGGGATCGCAACAATCGACATCGTTCGCGACTACACACACGCCGAGCGCCAGCAGCTACAGCAGTAGCGTGATGAATGCGTCGCTAGGCAGAAGATATGGATACTCAAAGAACAACCAGCTCACACAACGCGGGAATAAGGACAACTCTGCCGGCCACGATTTCGCGTACGACGCGTACGGCCAGTTGCTCCGGCGCAAATCGTGGACTCGTGACACCAGCGTAGCGTGCCCCGAACTTCCGGAGGGCTACGAGTGCAGCGGCCGTGGAAAGACCTTTGCCGCCGATTCTCTGAACTATGCGTATGACAAGGCGGGCAACCGCACGGACGGCGGCGCGCAATCGGGATGGGGCAACAGACTCCTGCGCTTCAGTGGGGACACGATGACGTACGATTCCGACGGCAACCTCATCAGGCGTTACCGGATCGCAGATTCCCTGACTTTCAATCAACGCCTGTACTGGAGCGTTTCAGGGCTGCTCGATAGCGTCCGCACCACTCGAAGCAGCGTAACGCTGAGTACGACCTTCGGGTATGACGCCCTCGGCCGTCGGGTGCGAAAGACGGTGGGCGGCGTCAGCAGCTATTCCCTGTGGGGCGATGATGACTTGCTCGCCGAACTCGATGGTTCCGGGAATCGCGTCATCGAATATGTCTACTTTCCAGGAATCGATCGTCCGCACAGCATGCGTCGCAGAGCGATGAATGATTCGGTCTTCTACTATGCAACCGACTACTCGAACAACGTCATTGGCCTTTTCAAGGACAGTGGCTTCCCGCCCGTGGAGCGAAGCTATTTCCCGTTCGGCACCGTCGAGGATTCGATCTCCAATAGCGTGCCGAACAAGCTCTGGTTTGCGGCCCGCGAGCGTGATGCCGAGACAGGTCTCTACTACAATCGCGGACGGTACTACTCACCGGAAATTGCGCGCTTCGTCTCCGAGGATCCAATCGGCATCAACGGGGGGCTGAATGTGTACTCGTACGCCCTCAATAATCCGGTGAACGGTACGGATCCAACGGGCCAGTGCATCAACTATCGATACAGCATACCGACGAATCAGTTTCTCGGAACCGGGCGGTCAGAGCCGGGCCAAGTTCTCGAGGGATTTGTGTGCTGTAATAATGGCGCGTGGATGGAAGGAGTATCCTCCCTATCTTGCTCTTACCCTAACACAGGGATCCCCAGCCCGCCACGAAACGGAAAGAAGAATACCGGCTGCTCTTACGCGTGCGCAAAGAACGGAACGGGCTTCGACTATGTCGAACAAGAAGGTCTCTACGCTTGCTTGGGGGAGACCACCACCGCCACGGACGCCGTCGGACCCTCTATGATGGCCGCCGGAGAGGCGTCTGTTCCAAAACCGTTCGCAGGAAACACCTCGTATCTATCAAAGTGGCTTCGCAAGAAAACCGGTGACTTCCCCGCTCGCAAACTTGCACCTACGCTCCGGAACTTGAACTCAGCGACCTTCAGCAAGGGTGCCTTCGTAGCGAGATGCACCCCGTGGCTCGGTGTTGCGATGACGGCTGCGGACTTGTCCGAGCTCGCAGGCTGCGCCGCAGTCTATAACTCCGCACAACCATAGTTCGTGACGAATTTTGTTCTAGGGTTGGGCGCATGCGTGTTGTTCTACGTTTTCCTGCGTGAGCGGGGGCGGCGCCGGGCCGTCCGTCTCAGTCTCGGGCGCGCCCAAGTGCTTCAGCATTTCGTCGACGCCTTGGTGGCACAGGGAATTTCGCGGGCTGCCGCCCAGGTAATCTACGATACCCTTTTGGAGGAAATGCCCCA
>JBKJRV010000052.1:0-2544 GCA_046593115.1 Gemmatimonadaceae bacterium | reverse complement strand
ATTCCATCAACGAGACGCTTCGGTCGAAGAACGAGGAGCTGGAGAAGCTATCGATCACCGATGGGTTGACGGGCCTCGCGAATCACCGCTTTCTTATGCAGCGGCTCAATGAGGAAGCGACGCGTTCAACACGAAGCGAGCGCCCGTTCTCGGTGCTCATGGCCGACGTCGATCACTTCAAGGAATACAATGACGCCTTCGGCCATCCGGCGGGCGATGAAGTGCTGAAGCGCGTGAGCGTCCTGCTGCGCGAATGCACGCGGACGGTGGATTGCACTGGTCGCTACGGCGGCGAAGAGTTTGCCATCATCATGCCGGAAACCGACATCGCCGGCGCGGCCGTTGTTGCGGAGCGCATTCGGGCGCGCGTGGCTGAAGAACAGTTTCCTGATCGAGGGATCACGCTGAGTATCGGCGTGTCGGAATTTCCCGGGGACGCGGATTCCGCCCAGGCTACGATCGCCATCGCCGACAAGGCGCTCTATGAGGCGAAACGCGCCGGTCGTGATCGGGTTGCCCTGGCGCGTGAGCTCCCGAAGACCAAGGCTTCGGCGACGGCCAAACCCCGGGCGTCAGGCAGGGCTGCCCGGAAGAAGGAGTAGCCGTACCGCGCTCAGGGTCGCCCGACCAGGCTCCGGAAGATCCAGCCACTTCGGCCGCTGTCGTCGCTGACGCGAACCCATTCGTCGGAGTACGACAGTCCCATCACGATCGCCCCCGCGTCCACGGCGAACGCTACCGCAAAGCTCGTTGCCGGACCTTCGCGAACGTTGCCGCGATTGGCAATCTTCAGCCGGACGGGTACCGCGAATGGCGTCTCGCCGGCGCGGCCGGTCTCGCGAGCGCCGCTCGCGATGGGTCCCCGGTACGACGTCACCAGCGCCTTGGCTTGATTGGCGAGATACAGGGCGCCTCCATAATTCTGCTTGTTGAACTCAGCGGAGCTTTGCTGCACAAGCCGCCGTACTTGCGCGATATCCGTGGGCTGCGCGCTCCCCGGGCGCAACGACTGAAGGCTCACCTCCGCCTCCGCCATGCCGGAGGCGGCTTCCGCCCGGCTGGCGACCGTCTGCAGCTTGGACATGGCACGTACGACTTCGAGCTGCGTGTCGCTGAGTCGCTGCTGGAGGTCCTCGACCTGCGCTTCCTTCTCGAGCAGACGCAATTCGACGCGTGAGAGTCGGCGCTCCAGTTCGAGGTCCCTGACTGTCACCGTCTCGACGACGGATCGGACCCGGACCGGCCTCGGCGGCTTCACCGGCTTCACCGGAGCACCAGTCGGCTTTGGTGTCGAACATCCGGTGGCAACCAGCGCTGCAGCGATCAGTGTGCACGTTAAACGCAAGAGAGTCAGACGTCCTCCAGTGTGTACGCTGCGCCCGTGCTACACCGCCTGCGAGGAGGGTAACTTGGCGTCGCGTGGCTCCCTGAGATATACAATTCGGAGGAGGCCGCTGCCAAGGCTTGTCTCCGCCGTGTCGAGTACTGCGTATTGCGTGGGACAATGCCGCGTGCGTCGCCCCTCATCATTTCCCCTGCTCAAGGCCTGAATGCTTGTGCTGCTCGGAGTACTCGTCGTTGTGTTCGCCATTGCCTGCATCGCGCTCGGGAAGAACGTCCTGCGCATCAAGCGCGACAAGCGCAGGTCGGGGCTCGGGAAGCCATGGCCGATCCGCCGGGTCCGGGTCGAGGAGTTCGACGCCGCGTTTCGGCCCGGCCCCCTGGGACCCACGCGTGACGCCGAAGTCTCGTTCATTGGCAAGTTCCAGGTGGGAGGCGTGGCCGGCGGCACGAGCGATTTCGAGGCCTGGATTCTGGCGGTGTTCGCAAAACGCGCCACCGTTGCGTTTGAGTTCGGCACGGCGACCGGCAAGACGACGTATCTCATGGCGCGGAACGTCCCGCCTGGCGGTCGCGTGGTCACGATCACGCTCGCGCCCGAACAGGCCACGGACTATGCGGAGGCTGACGGCGACAGCACGGCAGCGGGACAATGGGCGCGCGACGAGTCGGCGTTCACCAATTTCCTGTACTGTGGTTCCAGCGTCGAAGGCCACATCACCCAACTGTTCGGCGACAGCAAGACCTTCGACGAATCACCGTACGCGGATGGGTGCGACCTGATTTTTGTAGACGGGTCGCACGCCTACTCGTATGTGATGAGCGACTCGCGTAAGGCGCTGCGCATGGTCGCTCCCGGCGGCGTGGTGCTGTGGCATGACTATAACGGACCGGACCGCGCCGCCGACGTCTACCGTGCGCTCAACGAACTCTCGGCTGAGTTCCCGCTCGTGCACCTGTTCGGAACGACGCTGGTGGCGTATCGACGGCCCTAGAAGTGCAGTCGCGCTCCGATCGAGACGACGCGCTTCGCCGGATAGGGAATGTCGGACGGGCCACGGCCGTTGCGCAGATCATAGATGAACAGGCCGACGCTGCCGAGTGCCGCCACCTGTCCGCCGTAGATGCCAAACTGCGCACGACGGTCAGCATTGACGGATCGGGCATAGAGAATTTCGGTGACCGGATCACGATAGCGTCCGT
>JBKJRV010000184.1:0-3266 GCA_046593115.1 Gemmatimonadaceae bacterium | reverse complement strand
CCGGTGCCTGACAGTTAGCGCAACTTCCCCGAGGCTGAGGGGGGTAGGCATCGCGGCTCCGGCGCGCTGGCTGGCGTGGGATGGGTCGGTGCCCAGCGTCATGAATGGCACCCCGCGCGGCGGGCCGCTCGTGCCTTCGAAGTTTTAAGGCGCTGCGGACTGCGGACTGCGAGTTGAACCCCCTTGAGTCATGCCTGTTTTTTTCCACCGGTGGCTCTTGCCGTCTCCTCGAGCTTCGGTTTTTGTTCGGTATGATTCTGGCATCCGTTTTTGAAGGCAGTCCGCCTTTTTGTCACTCTTGCTTTCGGGTTTTATTCGGGTAGAATGAGCGAGGGTGTTCGCCGTCTCCTTTCCTCACACACTGATCCCGGCGCACCCCGCATCACCACGCACCACGCACCACGCACCACGCACCACGCACCACGCACCACGCACCACGCACCACGAACGTACCTCCCACCACGCACCAAACCTCTCCCTCTCCTCTTGTCCCTCGCCCTCCTCAGGCAGCAACTCGCCGACGTTCTCGACCTCCCGAAACCCGATGCCCCTGGTCTGGCAACGGGGGTTCGCGAGCTCGATGCCGTCCTCCCCGGCGAGGGAGTGCCGAGGGGGCGGCTGACGGAGATCAGTGGGGCACTTGGCAGCGGAAAAACAACCTTTGTGCGACGCATCGTCGAACGGACGGTGGACGAGGGGTTGTGGGTCGCCTACGTGGATGCCTCCCGCACGCTCGCGCCACGCGACTGGGCGCATCTCGGCGAGTGCGCCGGTGTCTGGATGATTCGTCCCCGCGATGCCGGACGCGCGTCCTGGTGTGCCGACGTGCTGCTGCGCAGCGGCGCCTTTGCGCTGGTCGTGCTCGATGGGGCGCCGATGCTGACGCGCGCCATCGCGGTTCGGCTCACCCGTCTCGCGCGGGAGAGCAATGCCGCTCTCATCGCCATCGGTGATGAGAGCGGCTCTTCCATGATCCCCGGCAGCCTGCGTCTCACGACCACCGGACGAGAGCGACGAAGTCGGCGGGCGGCTTCGGCCGCCCCGTCAACGATCACGATCACGGTGGAAAAGGGTGGAGTCCGGCAATCGGTGGAGGTGAGTTGTGGAATCGGCTTGGCGCGTCGCCTGTGTTCGCATCCCGAGGTTCCCGATCGGCGCGGTGTGGCAGAGCGACGGAGGTTCACGAAAGGAGGATCAACAGCTCCAGCTGCCGTTGCCGCTGGTGGCACCGACGCCCGCGCCGCGACCCTCGCTCGCAAGCGTCGATGCGCCGAGCCCTCGCTCGGCCACGAACACGATCCCATCCCGAGGGCGCTCAGGGCGGCCGTCTCCCGTGCGCGAGGAGGGTGAAGACACGGCAGCGCCTTTACACTGGGACGAACGCTGCATTGCGCTGATCGACAAAACCCGTGTGCGCGCCGTGTCGCTGGCGGCAGGAAAGCTTGGGCTGCGCGCCGGGATGACGCAGACGCAGGCGCGCGGCATGTGTGCCGAGCTCGAGGTGCTGGCGTGGGACGAGGAGACGATCGGGCGCGCCATCACCAGGGCATCGGGCGCGTTTCTGGCCGCGAGTCCGCAGGTCACTCCGGTGGCCGGTGCACCCGGGCTCTGGTGGATCGGAGCGGGTGGCTTCACCGCGCTCGGCGGGGAGCGGGCGCTCCTGCTCGGGCTGCGCGAGATCGCGCGCCGGCTGCATCCCGGTGCGCGCGTCGCGATCGCGGATTCGTGCGTGGCGGCGCGGGCCGCGACGTGGGAGCGTGTGCCGGGCTCGGGCGCGCGCGCGACAGGTCCTATCGTGCCGCCCGGCGGGTGTGCGGGCTATCTCGCAGCGGTGCCGCTGGGCCTCATCCCAATGGACGATGAGCTGCGCGAAACACTGCAGGCACTCGGCGTACGGACCGCAGGAGCACTCGCGTCGCTCTCGGCGGATGACGTCGAACGTCGATGGGGCGACATCGGTCTCTCCGCGTGGTGGCTCGCGCGCGGCGAGGACCGTCGGCGTCCGGTGCTCGCGCGCGCCGATGCACCGCGTACGGTGTCCGCCGAGCTCTCAATGTGTACGGACAACATGGAGCCGGTGCTCTTTCTCGTGCGTCCGGCGATCGAGCGGCTGGTCGCCGATCTCATCATGGATGGTCGCGCCGCGGCCGCGGTGGCCATTACCCTGACGCTCGATGACGCGACGAGCGTGATCCCGTCGCGCGGCCGCGCGCACACCGTCACGCGCGAGGTGCGGCCGGCGCGTCCTGTCGCTCGTGTCGCGCCACTATTCGAGCAGTGCCGAACCCTGCTCGCGTCATGGCCGCTCACCGCGCCGGTCATGGGAGTGAGCGTGACGATCACTGCCACCGCGCCCGCGGCCGGAGAGCAGGGCGACCTGTTGCACACCGGATGGCGTGATGCCGCCGCAGCGGAAGCGGCGTTCTTCCGACTGCGAGCCGAGCTGGGCAGCCAGGCGGTTGTTCGTCCGATTGCGCGCGATGAGCATCGCGTAGACAAGTCCGGCGCGTGGGTGGAAGTGAGTGAGATCATCGCCGGTCCCGGAGCCCGCAGCCGGGAGTCCGCCGCCGCTGACGACCGCCTGACGAGCGGACGCATCGTCCGTCGTGTGCCACAGGCGGCAGCGCGCGTGAAGGAGGAGCGGCCAGGGCGAGGGGGAGTGCTCGAGAAGGTGAGCGAAGCGGTTGGAGAACAAGTGAGCGGCAATCGGCATGCGGTTGCGCTCCGCCTTCTCGAGTCCCCCGAGCCGGTTGTCGTCGAGCTTGCGCAGGATCGCCCGTGCTCCCTCCGGTGGCGCGGCGCGCGGCTCACCGTGACGAACACCACGGGTCCGGAGCGTCTCGCGGGCGACTGGTGGAAGGACGGCTACCGTCGGGATTACTGGCGGTGCCGAACCGATGGGCCCAGTGAGTTAATGCTCTATAAGGAGCAGAGTGATTGGTGGGTGCAGGGGTGGTACGACTAAGGTCGCGCGCCGTGGGTTCATATCGTTCCTGCGTGCTGCGTTCTGCGTTCTGCGTCAGTTGGTTCGAGGCTGGTGCACCAACGCTGAGTTCACATCGGGGGCATGCATCCCGCGACAGCGGTAGCGGAATTGACGCAGGACGCAGCACGCAGGACGCAGGAGGAACTGCAGCGTGAGCAGCGATGCACCGTACATCGATGCACCCTACATCGAGCTCCACTGCCATTCCAACTTCTCGCTCCTCGACGGCGCCTCGTCGCCCGAGGAGCTGGTGTTGCGCGCGCACGAGCTCGGGCATCCC
>JBKJRV010000248.1:0-3925 GCA_046593115.1 Gemmatimonadaceae bacterium | reverse complement strand
GTCGACAGCGCTCGACTTCGTGCGAAGAAGCACGCGCCTTCCATCTCCTCTTTGATAGATCACCGGCCGGTGCCGCGACCGTCTGTCATCCATCACCAAAGCGTAGTTCACAGTACGATCGAGTGTCTCGTGGACGGCGGGCAGGCAAAGCGGATATGGTGAAACAATGTCGCTTGACATCATACTGACCACGTCCAGCACATGAGTGGCAGGCACCAGCAAGTAGTCCACGTTGGTGGTGGGATGGAGCTTCCGCTCCAATTGTGAAATATCCACCGCTCGCGCGATCGCGAGTACCTCGCGGCTTCCAAGAACAAACAGGCCATGTGTGCTCAGGTAGTTTCCGAAGGGAGTCCCCTTGTTGATCCCATTCGGGACAGATGGGTTATCGACGTCACCAGCGCCGATTGTTTCCAGGTCGGCGGATCTCAGGTCAAATCCGCCTTCAGCGAGGGCGCTGTGATCGATGGCATCGAGTGCAATGGTCAGTATGCCACCCGGCGGTAGTGATGGCAGGTCGTTGGGGAACTGATAAATCTCTCTGACCCAAAGGCCGCGAGGATCATTCGTGAATTCCGATGTCTGCGAACAGGGTCGGTTCGGCAAGTCACGAGAAATCTCATGCGCTTGGAAAATCACAAGCCCAGCAATGCTGACGGCGGTATCGGCATTGTTGTAGAGCTCCGTATAGCCGCTCCAATAGTAATATTGCCCGCCAGCTTGTCTCGGGTAACCGGTCTGCACCTCGCTGATGACCAGTGATCCCCGGCGGCCGGCGCGCACAGGAACAGGGAGATTGACCTTTGCTCCCGCGACTGCAACAGCCGCCGTCCCGGCCACCGCGGTGACGTCCGACTCCCCCGGGCCCAACCGCGCGCGATCGCTGTCAGAGAGTACGTAAACCGCGGTTATCTCGTACTGTCCTTCCAGCCGGCTCGGAAAGCGAACGACACCCGAGCTGTCGCTGAGTGCGGTGTCGACGACGACGGACCCCTCGCGCCGCAGCCGCACCTGAAAAGGCGGCAGCGTGGTCGACGTCCAGCCGAGGCCGTCGAGTGTCGCCGCATCCTCACTGGCAACAGCAAGCTGCAGCGTGATGTCGAAGCGCAGCGCAGAACCGCCGCCTCCGCCGCCCCCACCGCCGCCGCCTCCACCGCCCCCCGTTGTGTCAGTCGCGGGGCCAGCAGGATAACGCGCCAGATCCGTCTCGCAGCCCAGCGCCGCGAAAGAAATCATCAAACACAGCAGGGACCATCGACTGGTGAAAGACTTCTCCATTAGCGACCTCTCAGAGCATTACAACCCACGCTGACATCGGGGAGCGAGAACCGTGCTAGCTCCAATCTTGCTGCTGTGGCAGTTGGAAGGGCGTGGCGGTAGCTGCACAAAGTCGACCGCGCTCGACTTAGTGCGAAGCAGTACACGCTTACCGTCTGCTCTTTGATAAACTACACGCCGATGCCGCGACCGCCGGTCGTCCATCACCAGGGCGTAGTTGAGGATCGCGAGTCCTCCGCCTCCTGTTGTATCAGTGGCCGGACCAGCCGGATAGCGCGCTAAATCCGCTTCGCGAGCCGCGAGCGCGACGAAGCCCATCATTATGATCGCGCGTCCTGCTGAACTCCGAAAGCCATTCATGCGTTACTTGCCGAGGAGCGTGCTACCCACCAGCATGCGAGCGAGGCGACCTGGTGTCAACCAAATACTTACTACACGGGTGGGCGGATTAAGGAGCCGTTGAGTTCGCAGAGGTGCTTGTCCACGTACCAGCGCCGGCCGCATCTTTCAGGCGTGAGGACATTCTCCCATCCCGACCTGACGGTGCCGCGCTTCGCGAGGGCACCCGAGGCGCGTGTCGAGCCGGCTCCGGCGGATGGCGTGCTCTCCGAGCAAATCTTTTCCACCACGAACCTCTGGCGCGCGCATTACAACGTGGTCACGGTGCTGGCGAACACCAACACCCGGTATGTCGGCGCCGGCGCGCGGGACATCCCAGGGATCTTTCTCCGTCGGTGAGCCGATGACCGCGCGGCTGATCGAGGTCGCGCTCCCGCTCCCGCTCTTCCAGACGTTCACTTACGCTGTCGAGTCCGAGCCGGAGCATTCCCTGCAGGTGGGCTCACGGGTGGTCGTGCCGCTGCGGAAGGGGCGCGAGATCGGCATCTGCGTTGGCTTTCCGGAAACCTCGCCGACAACGGCAAAGCCCCGGGCCATTTTCGCGGTCCCCGACGCCGAGCCGGCCATCGGCGAGAGCATGCTCGCGCTGTGCCGATGGATCGCGGAGTACTACATCGTGCCGCTGGGCGTCGTGATTCGAAGCGCGCTGCCGACGTTGCTGTCCGGCGCGGCGGATCCGACGCCAACCCGCAAGACCCGACGAATCGTCACGCTGCGCAACGACCTGCCATCGCTGATGCACCGCGATCGCGTCTTCAAGACCGCCAAACACCAGCGCGCCCTTTTCGAGCTGCTCGAATCCCTCGGCGGGCGGTCGCCGGTAGCGCATCTGCTCGAGCAACTGAAGTTCTCACCGTCGGTGCTCAGGGGGCTGGAGCAACGTGGCTTCGTCTCCATCGACGACGAGGTCGTGGGGCGCGATCCATTCGCGCGCCGGCCACCGGTGCAGGCAATGCCGCATGCACCCACGCGGGAACAGCAGGCGGCGATCAGCGCCCTGCGTGCAGGAAGCGCTGGCGAGATTTTTCTTCTGCACGGAGTTACCGGCAGCGGCAAGACGCAGGTCTACATCGAGCTCCTTCGGGAAGTTGTGGAGCAGCGCGGCCAGAGCGCCATCGTCCTCGTGCCGGAGATTGCGCTCACCCCCCAGACGGTCGATCGTTTCCGGGCGGTGTTCGGTGATAAGGTCGCTGTGCTGCATTCCGGCCTGAGCGACGGTGAGCGTTACGACGCGTGGCTGGCACTGCGGACCGGCGAGAAGCGCATCGCGGTTGGCGCGCGTTCGGCCATCTTCGCTCCGCTCTCCGATGTCGGCGCGATCATCGTCGATGAGGAGCACGAGGGGAGCTACAAACAGGGTGAGACACCGCGGTATCATGCGCGCGAGGCGGCGATTGTACGCGCGCGCAACGATGGAGCGGTGCTCGTGCTGGGCAGTGCGACCCCCAGTCTCGAGAGCTGGACGAACGCCGCCTCCGGCAAGTACAGGCTGTTGACGTTGCCCGATCGAGTGGCCGGCGGGCGCCTGCCTGATATCGAGATCGTGGATCTTCGCCAGCTCACGAAGCGAATGAGTGCCGCGCGGGAGCTGCACACTGGTGCCATGCCGAGCGCCTTCGGTGCCGTGTTCAGTCCGGAGCTGGAGGACGCGCTCGCGGTGCGCCTCGAGCTCAGGGAGCAGAGCATCATTCTGCTCAACCGCCGGGGGTACGCGGCGTTTGTGCAGTGCGGTGCGTGCGGCGACGTCGTGGCATGTCCCAACTGCAGTATCACGCTCACCTACCACCGTGCCCCCGAGCGCCTCATCTGTCACTATTGTCTTCACGAGGAGCCGCCGCGGACAGAGTGCGCGCGATGCGGCGGCATTACCCTGCGTCAGCGGGGCCTTGGCACGCAGCAGGTAGAGCGCCTTCTCGCCGAGCGATACGCGAGCGCTCGCATCGCGCGCATGGATGTGGATACGACGAGCGGGAAGTGGGCGCATGCCGAAATCCTCGACCGGGTCGGTCGCGATGAGGTGGACATCCTTCTCGGGACGCAGATGATTGCGAAGGGTCTCGACTTTCCCAACGTCACGCTCGTTGGCGTCATCGACGCGGATGTGGGCGTCAACTTCCCCGACTTCCGGGCGTCCGAGCGCAGCTTCCAGTTGCTGAGCCAGGTTGCTGGTCGCGCTGGTCGTGGGCCGGAGGGCGGGCGCGGGCTCATGCAAACGCGATTGCCTGGGCACCATGGTGGGCGCTGCGCG
>JBKJRV010000058.1:0-4156 GCA_046593115.1 Gemmatimonadaceae bacterium | reverse complement strand
GTCAGTCCGAACTTCACGAACCTGAAGCCGGCAACCGTTTCAGTCACGTATCCGCTGTTTACTCGCTGACGTCTTCCGGGGTATCGACGTCCGCTACTTGAAGGAGTCGTTCATGATTCGCTCCACTGCGCTGGTCCGCTCGTCACTTGCGATCGCCGCTGTCACGCTGCTGCTCTCGGCGTGCGATGACGATCCGAAACGCACCGTGACTGCGCCGGTCGAGGTAGAGACGCCGGCTCCTCCTGTCGGCAGCATCGCCTATCTCACCATCAGCGATGAGGCACCGAAGGCCGGCAGCACCGTGACCGTGACGGCGCACGCGACCGGCACCGATCGCGTGTTCGGCAGCTTTGCCGCGCACCTGACTCACGCGCCGGGCCTTATCTATGTCGGCGAAGCCGCCAGCGCCGCGGGCATGCGCGCCGTCAACGCACAGGCGGGGGACATTGCGGTGGCAGGCGTGAATCTCGAAGGGTTCGCAAACGGAGCGCTCTTTTCCGTGGAGCTGCGAGTCGTGGATCCGGCCGCACTGGCGACGTTGGCGCTCTCCGTGAGCGAGCTCACCGGCGTTGACTATCGCAACGAGCGCGCAGCGCTCTCGGTGCAGAAGGCCGTTCGGTTGGCGCGTGCACGCTAGGCCCCCCGCCATGCACGTTGCCGTTCGCACCATGCACGCGAGCGCTGGCGCTGGGTGCGCGTGTGCCGCACCGATTACGTGACCTCGTGCTGATCGCCGGCGCAGTGGCGGCGGTGCTGCTGTTCGGTGCCCCACACAAAAAAGCGTGTGCCCGCCCAACCGGAGCCACCGTCGCGAAGGCATCGCTCGAGCTCGCAGGGAAGGTCGGTGCGCGCGATACGATCGCAGTCGTCCGCGTCTGCCTCGCGACCAGGAATCCAGCCGTGCGCATCGGCAGCTACCACGGACTCGTGACCTGGGATTCCACCGCCGCGCAGCTGATGAAGATCGACAAGGGCCGCATGGGGATGCGTCTGGAGAACACGACGAAGTCCGGTGCGGTCGATTTCGCCGGCGCCTTCCCGGCGGGCCTCGATGATACGGTGGCGCTGACGCTGAACCTCGCGCTGTCGAAACCGGGCAAGTTGCCGAAGATCACGTTGCACATGTTCGAGCTGAACTCGGTGAGCGGCACGGTGATGACGTCGCAGCTCCGCGTCACCGGATATCCGGCTACGCTGCGTACGAAGCCCGGCCCACTGAAGCGCGACACTGCAGTTGCGGTTGCCCGGACATCCTCACGCACCGACACCACCACCGGTGTCGCGCCGGGGGGCGGAGGCTCCAGAATGTCCACCACGTCTTCACCGCGGATCACGAGCATCCTGCAGACGGGCGCCGGGCCGGGTGATCCTGCGCAGGCGGTCATTCGCGGCAGCGGCTTCCTGCCCACGGGCAACACCGTCATGTTCGGCACGATGGAGATCGGCGGCCTGCCCTCGGCAGACGGCGGGACGATGATTCGATTCGAGGTGCCGTTGGAGTTTCCGGCGAAGGGCGAAGTGCCACCGATGCGGGTGGGGCCGGGCGAGTATCCCATTACCGTAAAGAACGCGCGTGGCACCAGCAACGCGTTGAAGTTCGGGTTGAAGTTCTAGCATGGCGTATCGCCCGCGCATCGCGGGCGATCTGGCAGGGGTCGTTGCGGCCCCGCACCGAGGAAGACGAATGAACGGCTATTCGAATGAAGTCCGCGGCCTCCGGCGAATGATCGCATGTGTTGGCCTTGCGCTGCCGCTCATGGGCGCGGTCGCTGGTGCCCAGGCGCCGGTCTTCATCAAGGATTCGCCAGGCGAGCATCTCCGCTACTTCTACGAGCAGCGTGCCTATCCCTTTGGCGCGATCCCGAAGAACGCGCTGCGAAACGCGCGCAAGCAGATGATCTCGCAGTTCCCGGCGCGAGGAGCTGGATTCGGCCAGGCGGTCGGCAACGGCTGGACCGCCGTTGGACCCAACAACGTCAACATTTTTATTTCGTCCAGCGGTCGACTGACTTCGATCGCGGTACACCCCACCACGCCGACGACGGTGTTTGCGGCCGGTGCGCAGGGCGGTGTCTGGAAGTCGCTGAATAGTGGCGCCAACTGGACGCCGGTCACCGATGACCAGTGCTCGCTCGCCATGGGTTCGATCGTCATCGATCAGGTCACCCCCGACATCATTTACGCAGGCACTGGCGAGTTGCATAACTCGGGTGACAGCTACTATGGCTGCGGCGTGCTGCGCTCGCTTGACGGCGGCATCGCGTGGCAGCAGCTCGGGGCATCAGTGTTCGATGTGCCCAATCCCTACAGCGGCGGAGGCGTGTCCATCTCCAAGGTGGTGATCGATCGCGCGACTGCCGGCTCCTCGACCACCACCCACGTGTTCGTGACGTCCAACAACGGCATCTTCAAATCAACGGACGCCGGCGTGAACTGGACGTTGCTCACGAACGGGCTTCCGTCCGTTGCGAACGGTGGCGGGACGATGAGCGACATGGTGGCCGACACCACCGCTCCCGGCACCTTCTACGCTGGCACGGGCCGAGGCTCTTCGGCACCGGGGATCTACAAGACGATTGATGGCGGCGCGACGTGGACGAAGCAGGTCATTCCGCCAACCGCGGACATCGGGCGCATTCAGCTCGGCATCGCGCAGTCATCGCCGCAGACACTGTATTTTTCAGCCGAGCGTATTTCGAACGGCACCCTCCTCGGCATCTTTCGCACGAACGACGGTGGGGCGGTATGGAGTCAGCTCGCCGCCAGCGGTGCGTCGTGCGCGTCGCAATGCTGGTATGACCAGCACATCCATGTAGACCCAAGAAATCCTGAAGTCGTGTTCTTCGGAGGGTTCTCGTTGCACCGGTCCATCGATGGCGGTGCAACGTTTTCCAATGTCAGCGGCCCGATTCATGTCGATCAACACTCGTTCGCCTTCGATCCCGTGAACAGCGGTATCGTTTACGCCGGGAATGATGGCGGCATCTACCGTTCGGCTGACTCGGGCAAAGCGAACACCTGGACGACGCTCAACACCGATATCGCAGTCCACCAGTTTTATGCCGGCTTCTCGCTGCACCCCACCAATCCGAACCGGATGATGGGCGGCTCGCAGGACAACGGCACCAACGAGTACAGCGGGTCGCTGTCGTGGCTGCAGGTGCTGGGGGGTGATGGCGGGTATACGGCCATCGATCATATAACGGGCAATACGGCCTGGGCCGAAACGCAGTGGATTCCCAACGAAAGTTACATCGGCCCCCGACGCCGGGATGCGCCGAGCGGTGGAGGCTTCGCGCTGAAGCGGAATGGAATAAATATCGGCGACCGCGCGCAGTTCATCCCGCCACTCCTCATGGATCCGGTAAATCCGCGCGTGTTGTACTTCGGAACCACTCGACTCTATCGCACTACCGACAATGGCGAGAGCTGGCAGCCGATCGGCGGCGAGCTCGCTGATGGGGGCCGCACCATCACCTCCATTGCCGTCGCGCGCAGCGACACGATGCAGATCTACGTCGGCACGAACGGCGGGCGCCTCCACGCCAGCAGTAACGGCGGTGCGAGCTTCACACTCGGCAGCGGCGTTCCAAATCGTACGGTCACGGATATCGCGGTCGATCCCACCAATCCCGCGGTGGCCTATGCGACCCTCTCCGGCTTTCAGGCGGCGCACGTCATCAAGACGACGAATCGTGGGATCTCGTGGACGAGTATCTCGTCCAATCTGCCAGACATTCCCGCCAACGCCATCGTGATTCAGCCTGGTATCGAGATTGACATTGGCACCGATCTGGGCGTGTTCCGCAGCAATGACGATGGTGCCACCTGGACTCCGTTCACCGGACTGCCGAACGTCGCCGTGTTCGACCTGGTATTCAACCCGGTGACGCAATTGCTGGTCGCGGTAACGCATGGTCGTGGCGCGTTCAAGTTCACGGTGCCGGCGGTAGCCGCGCTCTGCGGCGATGTGACCAACGACAACGTGGTGAGCGCCCTCGACGCGCAGGCGGTACTCTCGGCGACGGTCGGCTTGCCGCTGCCGGCCAACTGGAAGCCAACCGGCAAGAACGGGGATGCCGACAACAACGGCACTGCACCCACGGCTGCGGACGCACAGGTGATCCTGGCGTTTGTGGTCGGATTGCCGGTGCCG
>JBKJRV010000378.1:0-2795 GCA_046593115.1 Gemmatimonadaceae bacterium | reverse complement strand
ATCATCGCCAAGGAGCGGCCCGACGCTCTCCTCCCCACCATGGGCGGACAGACTGCGCTCAATCTCGCGATGAGTCTCACCGAGAATGGTGTCCTCGAGAAGTACGGCGTCGAGCTCATCGGCGCCAACGCGCGGGCGATCACCATCGCTGAAGACCGCGCGCAGTTTGGCGACGCCATGCGGCGCATCGGTTTGGCGGTCCCTCAAGGTGGCACGGCGAAGAGTTGGGAGGAAGCACTCGCGCTGGTGGAAAACACCGGCTTCCCCGCGATCATTCGTCCGTCGTTCACCCTGGGCGGTACCGGTGGTGGCATCGCATACAATCGCGAGGAGTTCGAGCTCGAGGTGATGCGCGATCACGCGGACAACGTCGTGATCGTCTGTTCCATCGAGAACCTCGACCCGATGGGCGTGCATACCGGGGACTCGATCACCGTGGCACCCGCCATGACGCTCACTGACCGCGAATATCAGCTCATGCGGGATGCGTCGATTGCAGTCATCCGCGAGGTAGGAGTCGAGGCGGGCGGATGCAACATCCAGTTTGCGCTGAATCCGCGCGACGGCGAAATGCTCGTGATCGAGATGAATCCGCGCGTCTCGCGGTCCTCCGCGCTGGCGTCGAAGGCCACCGGATTTCCCATCGCGCGCATTGGAGCGAAGCTCGCGATCGGCTACCGGCTGGACGAAATCACGAACGACATCACGGGGACGACGCCGGCGTCGTTCGAGCCAGTGCTGGACTACGTTGTCGTGAAATGCCCGCGCTTCGCGTTCGAAAAGTTTCCCGCGACAGATCCGCGGCTGACGACCCAGATGAAGTCGGTGGGGGAATCGATGGCGATCGGGCGCACATTCCGGGAAGCGTTCCAGAAGGGGCTGCGCGCGCTCGAAACGGGGCGGTCGGGATGGACCATCGGCGCCCGCCTCGACGATGATCGGCTGCCCGACGACTCGCTGGAGGCGCTTCGCGCAGCACTTCGCCAACCGACGCCCGAGCGAATCTTCCAGGTGAAGCGCGCAATGCTCATCGGGCTCGATATCGCCGAGATCAACGCGCTGAGCGGGATCGATCCGTGGTTTCTGCAGCAGCTCGCGGAGCTCATCGAGGCGGAGCGCTGGTACTCGGCGCTCGATCGCGTGGACGGCGTATCGCTGCGGCGCATGAAGTCGTGGGGCTTCTCCGATCGGCAGCTTGCCGCGTTGCGCGGCGAGACCGAGACCGCGGTGCGAAGCCAGCGGTGGTCGCTGGGCATTCGTCCGTCCTATAAAATGGTTGACACGTGTGCCGGCGAGTTTCCGTCGGCGACGCCCTACCTCTATGGCACCTACGACGAGGAAAGCGAAGCGCCTCGCTCGGGACGACGGTCGGTGATCATCCTGGGCAGCGGGCCGAATCGCATTGGGCAGGGCGTCGAGTTCGACTACTGCTGTGTGCGCGCGGCGCTGGCGCTTCGCGATGCCGGTCTGGAGACGATCATGATCAATTCCAATCCCGAGACCGTCTCCACTGATTTCGACACGTCAGACAAGTTGTACTTCGAGCCCCTGACCTTCGAGGACGTGATCGAGATTGTGGAGCGTGAACAGCCACTCGGTGTCATCGTGCAGCTCGGAGGGCAGACACCGCTCAAGCTCACGCGCGCTCTCGATGCCGCCGGTGTCCGCATTCTCGGCACGTCGCCCGATGCTATCGACATCGCGGAAGACCGGCGGCGCTTTGAGGCGATCGCGCGCGAGCTGGGCATTCAACAGCCACCCAATGGCACCGCCACCAATGCGGACGGTGCCATCGCGGTTGCCGAGCGTGTCGGGTATCCGGTGTTGGTACGGCCGTCGTACGTGCTCGGGGGGCGAGCGATGGAGATCGTCTACGGGCCGGATTCCCTGCGCCGGTATTTCGACAAGGCGATCCTCGTCTCGGAGGACCGTCCGGTGCTCATCGATCGGTTTCTCGAAGATGCGTACGAGGTCGACGTCGACGCCATCGCGGATGGGACGGACGTCGTGATTGGCGGCGTTATGCAGCACATCGAGGACGCCGGCATTCATTCCGGAGACTCGGCCTGCGTGCTGCCGCCGTACATCATCAGCGAAGCAAATCTGGACACGATGCGCGAGCATACGGTGGCCATGGCGCGGGCACTCGGCGTCGTCGGTCTCATTAACGTCCAGTTCGCCATCAAGGATGGGACGGTGTACGTGCTCGAGGTGAATCCGCGGGCCAGCCGCACCATTCCCTTTGTGTCGAAGGCCACCGGCGTTTCCCCCGCGTCGATTGCCGCACGGGTGATGGCCGGCGAGACGCTCGCGGCCCTCGGGTTCACGCGGGAGATCATTCCGGAATTCGTCGCGGTGAAGGAAGCGGTGTTTCCGTTCGACAAGTTTCGCGAGTCGGAGCCGATCCTGGGACCGGAAATGCGCTCGACCGGCGAAGTCATGGGAATTTCGGATTCCTTCGGCAGCGCCTTTGCGAAGGCCCAGCTTGCGGCAGGCAATGGACTGCCGACCTCCGGGAGCATCCTGGTCACGGTGAACGAGGCGGACAAACCGACCGTTGCACCCATCGTCCGCCGCTTTCACGAGATGGGCTTCCGTATTCTCGCGACGACAGGCACCGCCACGTATCTCAAGGCCCGGGGTATTCCGGTGGAGTCGGTGCTCAAGGTGCACGAGGGTCGCCCCAATTGCATCGACCTGATCCTCGACGGCCAGGTCCAGATGCTGATTAACACCCCGCTCGGCAAGCACTCGCAGCGCGATGACTATTCCATGCGCCGCGCGGCGGTCTCTCA
>JBKJRV010000366.1:0-4851 GCA_046593115.1 Gemmatimonadaceae bacterium | reverse complement strand
TTCGCATTCATCTCGTCGCCGCAGGCGAACGTGGTGCATGTCGTAGTCCTATGACAAAGACGTGCGTGGTGCTTGGTGCGTGGTGCGTGCAACGCGTTCGGGATACTACCTCGGGCTTCGTGAAGGCGGTTCACGCACCACGCACGACGCACCACGCACTTGCCATTGTTTGGCTCGTTCTCGCAGCGGGCTGCACGTCAAGCAACATCACCGAACCCGGTCCCGGCGCCGGTGGTCGCGTCTACTTCGCCTCGGACCGCGAAAACAACAACTTCGAGATCTACAGCATCTCGGGCGACGGACGCGCGTTGCGCCGCCTGACGAACGACAATCAACACAACGATCGCGCACCGGTGGTATCGGGCGACGGTCGGCTCATCGCGTGGGTGCGTGAAGTCGCGGGCGCGGGCGGCAGCGTCGCGAACACCGAAATCTGGGTCATGAACCCCGACGGCTCGGGGCCGAAAGCCGTGGTGCAGAACGGGTCGTTCAATCAGAACCCGAGCTGGACCGCGGATGCCGGCAGTCTCGTCTTCGCCTCGTTCGTCACTGGCAACTGGGAGATTTTCCGCATCCCGGTGAGCGCGGGAACCGCGACCAACCTCTCCAACAATGAGTTCGCGGACCAGAATCCGCGGGTCTCACCCGACGGATCGAAGATTGTCTTTCACAGCAATCGCGATCTCAACTTCGAGATCTACGTGATGAATCTCGATGGCGGCGCGCCGACCAACCTCTCGAACAGCGCGAACGACGACCGCTTCCCCAATTGGCTGCCCGACGGCACGGGGATCGTCTGGAGCCGGTTCATCGAGACGTTCGATCTGTTCGTGATGGCCAGCGACGGCAGCAACCAGCGTTCGCTGCTTGCCTCGGGATTCAACGAGAACAACGCATCCGTCTCCCCCGACGGCAGATCGGTCGTCTTCGAGACCAACCGGCTCGGCGGATCCACCGCCTTGTTCACTGTGCCGGTTGACGGAGGAGAGGCGGTACCCCTGACGGGAAGGAGCGGCGCCGCGACCGGGTCAGAGATCGAGCCCTGGTGGTCGAACTAGCGACCACCCGGCCCAGCCGTTTTTCTCGCGCCCGTTTTTACTCCCGGCGCCCCACCCGTTTCGGCCAGCTTCATCCATTCGGCCAGCGCCTTGTCCAGCTCGGCACGCCGCACATCCAGTTCCTTGCCCAGCTGCGCTGCGCGCCGAGGACCGTCGGCGCTGGTATAGAGATCGGGATTCTCGAGCTCGGTCGTAATGGCGGTGACGCGGGATTCGAGGGTGGCAACGCGGGCTTCCGCACTCTCGAGCGCACGACGCGCATCGTGAGAGTTGCCGCCCTTCGCGCCCTGCTTTCCGGTATCACTCTCCACTTTGCGCGTGCGCTGCTTCTCCTTCACACGACGAAGCGCTTCCTCTTCCGCCGCTTCGACGCGGGCCGCATGCGCGCGCTCCTTGCTGAGCTCCTCCCATTCGAGAAAGGTCCCGGTAAAATCAGTGATCCGAAGATCGTGGAGCACCCACACCCGCGTCGTCAACGCACGCAGTAGCGCGCGGTCGTGGCTCACGAGAAGCACCGTTCCGTCGTAGTCGAGAATGGCGTCTTCCAGCGCCTCGATCGACTCGACGTCCAGATGATTCGTCGGCTCATCGAAGATCAGGAAGTTGGCGCGCACCAGCATCATCATCGCCAGCGCAACACGCGCGCGCTCCCCACCCGACAGCGAGTCGGCGCGCCGCAGCACCTCGTCGCCGGAAAAGTCGAAGCGTCCCAGGTGGCCCTGGATCTGCCCACGCGTCCAGAGTGGTCGCAGGTCTTCGATGATCTGGTAAATGGTCTTGTCGAGCGGGACCTGCCCGAGTTCCTGATCGTAGTACGACACGGTGAGTGATCCGCCCATGCGCAGCACGCCGCTTTCGATGGGACGGTGACCCACGAGTGAGCGCAGCAGCGTGGACTTCCCCGCCCCGTTGGGACCCACGAGCCCGACGATTTCACCGCGATGGATGCTGCCCGTGAAGTTCTCGAGCAGCGTGCGCTCTCCGATCCCGATCTTTACATGATCCGCCACGACGATCTGGTCGCCCCCGCGTTCATGCGATTCCAGGCTCAGTGACATCGCGCCCGCCGAACCGGGCGGAGGACTCAACCGCGCCGTGCGCGCAAGCAGCTTGCGTCGCCCCTTCGCCTGGCGCGTGTTCTGTCCGGCCAGATTCCGACGGATATAGTCTTCCTCACTCGCGATCTTGCGCGCCTGCTTGTCCGACGCTCGCTGCTGCGAGAGCCGCCGCTCTTCGCGCTGCGCGACGAAGGATTGGAATCCTCCGGTGTACGCGAACGCGGTCCCTGCCTCCAGATGCAGGACGTGATCGACGGCCGAATCGAGAAAGGCGCGGTCGTGGCTGATGAGCAGCACCGTGAGCTCACTTTCGCGGAGATAGTCCTCCAGCCAGCGCGTCGTCTCGAGATCCAGGTGATTGGTCGGCTCATCCAGCAGCATCACATCCACTGGCGCGACAAGCTGCTGCGCGAGTCCCACGCGACCGCGCTCTCCCCCGGACAGCGAAGCGATGGTCTGCGTGCGCGCCTTCGCCGGGTCGAAGCCCAGCCCATGCAGCACCGAGTCCACGCGCGGCGCCATGGTGTAGCCGCCCTCGCGATCGAAGCGCTCCAGGTCGTGCGAATACTTGTCCATCATTTGCGGCGTCGCGTCACCAAGCGCGTGTGCCTGCTCCTCCAGCGAGCGCTCGAGCGCGAGCAGGTCGGCAAATGGCCCGGCAGCCGCTTCCCACACCGTCGTGTGCCCGCTGAAGCTGCGATGCTGTTCGAGCATCGAGAGACGGAGTCCGCCAACGCGCGCGATCTGTCCGGTCGTCGGCGTCATCACGCCCGCGATCATCTTGAACAGCGACGTTTTTCCCGAGCCGTTGCGGCCGAGGATGCCCCAGCGGTCCCCGCGTCCGACGGTGAAGGTCACGTCGCGGAGCACGGTGGTCGCGCCGAATTCGATGGAGAGGCTGGAAACGGAGATAAGTGTCACGAGGTGAATCGTAACACCCTGCACTACCGTCACCTCTGCGCAGCGCCGTTATCTTTCGCGAATCCCCATGCCGTCATTCGCGTGAGTACTACGTCCACCATCTCCGAAACCGGCTTGACGTCTTCACCGGTGCAGACCAGTCACGCGCGGGAACTCATCCGGCTCGCGCTGCCGATTGTCGTCGTGCAGGTCGGATGGATGCTCATGGGCGTCGTCGATACGATCGTGGTCGGCCACCTGTCCGCCACTGCGCTTGCGGCCGTGGCGCTCGGGAATCTCTACTGGTTCATGATGACGATCCTCGGGTTCGGGGTCCTCATGGCCATGGACCCGATCATCGCCCAGGCCTTTGGCGCCGGCGACGAGGGCGCCATTACGCGGGGTATCCAGCGGGGGCTGGTGCTCTCGGTGCTCGTGAGCGTACTCGCCACCATCCTGCTGGCATTGGCCAACCCTCTTCTCGCGGTCGCACGACAGCCAGCGGATATCGTCCCCATTGCCTCGACGTACGTGATCATCTCGATCTGGGGCGTCCTTCCGTTCTTCCTGTTCGCCGCGCTGCGGCAGAGTCTCCAGGCGATGGGCGAAGTTCGGCACATTGTGCTGACGATGGTGCTCGCGAATATCGCGAATGCGCTGCTCAATTGGATCCTGGTGTTCGGCAAGCTCGGTGTTCCCTCGCTGGGCGTCGCGGGGTCAGCGTGGGCGACTGCGATCAGCCGCTGGCTCATGGCGTTGATGCTGGTGGCGTTTTCGTGGCGCGTGCTCCGGCCCTATCTCGCTTCGGTCCATCCGGATGTGTTCGACGCGGGCGCCCTCTGGCGGGTGACGAAGATCGGTATTCCGGTCGGAATTCAGTTTCAGCTGGAGTTCAGCGCGTTCGCTGCCATTGCGCTGTTGATGGGACGCTTCGGAACCTCGGAGATGGCCGGTCACCAGATTGCGCTGAACCTCGCATCGCTCACCTTCATGGTGCCGCTGGGCGTCGCTGGTGCGGCGGCCGTGCTCGTGGGGCAGGCTGTCGGCCGGGGCGACCAGGCTGGTGCGCGGGCGTCGGCTCGCACGTCGCTCATTGCCGGGGTGGGATTCATGGCCGTCTCGGCCGCGGCGATGCTGGTGCTGCCCGAGCTGATCGCGCGCCTGTACACCACCGATGCGGTGGCCGCGTCGATTGCGGCCATGCTTATTCCCATCGCTGGCGTCTTCCAGATTTTCGACGGCCTTCAGGCCGTGTCCGGCGGCGTGCTCCGCGGCCTCGGCGAAACGCGCACCCCAATGCTCGTGAACGTGGTCGGGTTCTGGCTCATCGGCATG
The DNA here is from genome assembly GCA_046593115.1 of Gemmatimonadaceae bacterium. Lineage (GTDB taxonomy): Bacteria > Gemmatimonadota > Gemmatimonadetes > Gemmatimonadales > Gemmatimonadaceae > JBKJRV01. The sequence goes on along the minus strand of JBKJRV010000366.1, from coordinate 500 downwards.
CCCATCAGTCTCTACCTTGGCTTTCGCACATCCGCCGGTCCCAGCGGGCTCTGGTGGGGCCTGGTGGCAGGGCTCGCCGCCGTCGCGATCATCCTCCTGATCCGCGTCCGAATCAGCCTGCGCCGGGCACTGGTTCGAGTGGTCATCGACAAAGCCTGAGCGCGCTGCTCACAAGGGCACGCGGGGCGAGGGCAGAGGCCGCGCTCTATTTTGTTTTCCATTCAGCGCACGTCGGAGTTAGCCATAGCTCCCCGTTTTCCGCTGTCTCGGCAAACGCTTCAAGAAGCTGGCGTGTCTCATGTTTGACACTTTTTGGAATCCCGCCCAGTATGGCCAGACTGCAGTGGACATGCAGCGCCGCAATTGTGTCCTTCTACGCAACACGCAGTACGCAGTACGCAACAGGCAATACGCAATACGCAATACGTTGCAGAAGAAGTCCTGAGAAATATGAGGAGCAAAATAGAATATGAAGAGTGACTTATACGCCGCAATTAACC
>JBKJRV010000330.1:0-3701 GCA_046593115.1 Gemmatimonadaceae bacterium | reverse complement strand
GGCCGGTGTTCGTAATGCCAGCATTGAAGGTGATGGCAACGGGACGGCCGCACCGTCAGCGAGTCGGTACATCAACGCCCTAGTCTGTGCAACTGTTTCACAGATCTCAGCCACGGAGCGTCAACACAATCGAGTAGTAGCGTCGGCGCCATATCCCGGTGGGCCCGTGGGCGAATGGACCGAGGAATCGCAACGTGCCATCCGGCTGCGGACGCACTCGCACGGTGCAGTAGAAGGCCAGATCACGGGTGCCGTCCGCGTCCTGAATTTCCTCGACCTCGGGTGCCTGACCCGCGCGTGCGTCCCCACGCTGGAGCGCGAAGCGCACGCCGGCAGGGGGCCGGCGCACGACGATGCGGAGCGGCAACTGATACTCGGTGACGGACACCTGACTAGCCTTTCATTAAGAGTCCTGGGTCAACACCCCGTCTGCTATCGACCGGATCGCATTCTACGGCTTGTTCACCGCCGCATTGCGGCGATCGGAAGACGCTGGAACGAGAACGCCTGTGTCCGCGTCAGCCCCGGCCCAGGTCGTCCGGTAATGCGCTTTGCGCATCCCGGCCGATGACGACGACCGAGCACGGGCGATCAGCACGCGCTACCGAGCCAGAGCGGGGAAGGCGGAACATGCAGTACGTTATCGTGGGGTAGCAGATTGAGAAATCCCTGACACTTGTTCCCTCTGGGACGACGGATGCAAACTTCCTCTCAACGCGATCGCGCTCGCCGATTCATCGACCTCCACGTGAAAGGCGATCCGGTGATCCTGTACAATATCTGGGACGCGGGAAGTGCGAGGGCCGTCGAAGAGTCGGGCGCGAAGTCGATCGCAACAGGCAGCTGGTCCGTTGCCGCGGCGCATGGATTCGCGGATGGTGAGAAAATTCCGTTCGACCTCGTGATTGCGAATGTCGAGCGCATCACCGCAAGCGTCGCACTGCCGGTCACCATCGATCTGGAAGGCGGCTATAGTGCGACTGCGTCGGAGATTCAGGTCAACGTAAAACGCGTGATCGATGCAGGCGCCGTGGGTATCAACCTCGAGGACCAGGTCGTCGGCGGCGAAGGACTGTACCCCGTTCGAGATCAGTGCGCTCGGATCGCGGCGGCTCGCGCGGCTGCCGATGAGGCATCACTGCCGTTCTTCATTAACGCGCGCACGGACGTGTTTCTCAAAAGCGAACCCGCTCGGCATAATGGCGCACCAATGGACGAAGCCGAGCAGCGAGCGACTGCGTATGCGGACGCGGGAGCGAGTGGACTGTTCGCGCCTGGTCTGCGGGACGCAGGCGGCATCGAGCGGCTGTGCAAATCGACAACGCTGCCCGTGAACATCCTCTTTCTTCCCGACGTAACTTCCCTTGCCCAGATGGCGGGCCTGAGCGTAGCGCGCCTCAGCTACGGGCCGCACCCGTATCGCGTCATGATCAATGCGTTGAAGGAAGCCGCGCGGACAGCGTGGTCATGATAGCCAATCGAGTCAGGTCACAGTCGGTCGCGAATTCAACTGTCATCACGCTCCCATCGTGATCACCGCGGTCGAGACCGCTCAGCGCGGCTTCCCTTCATGAGGCGGAACGTGGAACGCCTGGCGGGCTTTTCTGCCCTTGTCGTCGCCGTGATTGTAAGCCTTCTGGTCGTGCGGACGCTGCAGGTGACGAGCGTTCGAGTGGCGGCGTTCTTCATTATCTGGCTGCTGCTCCCGTATGCCATCCTGGCGATCATGCTGGCCAGAGATGCGCCGCGTCCCATCGAGCGGGGCAACATCATGACGACGCTGTTGACCGTGGGCGGGGGGCTGCTGTTCCTCTTCGTGGTGATGCGCGCGAACCCGGATCCGCAGGGAGGCATTGCGGTGCTGTTCATGCCCGTGTATCAAGGCATTGCCATGCTTGTGCTCATCCCGGTGACACGGCGGCTCCTCCGTGGCAGACCACACCCATGACCACGAAGATCAAGAGCGAAATGCAGACTCGCAAAGGATTGTCGCTGACGAGAGAACTCGGTTGACACTGTCAAGCATGACGCTCGGCCTCTACAGCCGCTCCGGGCGCAGCCGGCTGTCGGCCGGTGCCGTGTTACGATCCGTCGTGCCAGTGCTGGCGTGGTTGCTGGTTACCGCATGCACTTCCGGGACGGAATTCGGCGGCACCATTGCTGTCCTGAACAATCACGCGGAAGAGGTAGAGGTCACGATCTCGGGGTTTGAGCAAAATCCTCCAGTGGGTGTCCTCGTCGGCAGTGGCGTCAAGATCAGCATTCTGGACGCAATGGCCGTTCCGGAGTCGATCGTCATTCACGAGTCGCGGACTGACTCCGTTGGCGCAGTGCCGGCGGCCCGGCTCTTTGCCGTGATCATTCCGCGCCCACCGGCCGATCTCACCCGCGACGACGTTTTGAGGCTGGTCCGCACGAAAGAGGGTTGTTGGGTGGCGCGCTGGAACGGTGAGCGCGCGGGCGAAGGTCCGGGCTCCGGGAGCCGTACACTGGTGGAAGGGAAGGCGTCGTGCACTCCGACTGAACAGACGCCCAATGCGAGTTTGCGTTCGGCGGTTCGCGCATATGCCGCGCATCGGCCGACCGGGCGTCGCACCCTTGTGCTCTCCCTTGGTCAACATCGAGATGCCCGCCGTCTCTACGCCAACCAGTGAGGCAGTAATGGGCGCTTCTGTCGCGGTGGTTCTGTTAATGAAGGAGCGCCGGATTCTGGACGCGTTCAGACGCGCCAGTTCGATCTCTCCTGCGTCGGCACGATCGATGGAAGATGTGGGGATCAATGACGAGGGCCCCGTGATGCGCAGGCTGCGCGACCGCGAGATCGTCCGCGAAGGCGCGCCCGGAACGTTCTACCTCGATGTTCCGGCCTGGGAGGCATTACGCAAGAGGCGTCAGCGGATGATGCTTGTGATGCTACTCGTAATTCTCGGCGCGGTGGCGTTTGGGATCCTGCTGGTGAGACTACGTGCCGAATGAATCGCCTTCGAATCTGGTGTCATGTCCTGTTGGCAATGGAACTCGCGGCCTGTGATGCGCGATCGTCCGCCATCGCAAAGTCCGAGTCAGCCGCAGTTGCGGCGTCAGAGTCTCCGGTCACCGCCAGTCCCGAGTCGGCAGCAGTGCTCGCTCCCCCCATGCTGACCCCGGATGGTTGGGGGCCACTCCGCATCGGGATGACGCTCGAGCAAGTCATTGCGGCGTCCGGTCCGGACGCGAATCCACTCGCGGGCGGAGGCCCCGATCCCGAATCGTGCGATGAGTTTCGCCCTGCACGCGCGCCTGCCGGACTTCTCGTGATGATGGAGAAAGGTCGTCTCACGAGAATCTCGCCCGGCGCCGGCTCCACTGTCACAACGGATATGGGCTTCGGAATCGGCGCCGATCGATCGGCGATTGCGTCCGCGTACGGAACGAAAGCGGTGATCTCACCTCACAAGTATCTGGCCGCTCCAGCGGCGTACATCACTGCCTGGACGATCGCACCACCCGACACCCGGGCGCGCGGCGTCGTCTACGAGGTGGATGTGTGGGGGCGAGTCGGTCGCATTCACGCCGGCGGCGCCAGCATTGCGTATGTCGAAGGTTGCCTGTAGCCGAGCTGCGCGACGCTGATTGATCGCACGGCGGCGACGCTGCGCGGTGGTTCGATCGTTCCCGCCGCGTTCATCCCCTGGCGCAGCTTCGTGCCCACCGACTGACTA
>JBKJRV010000013.1:0-4037 GCA_046593115.1 Gemmatimonadaceae bacterium | reverse complement strand
GGCCCGTGACGACTACCACGCGGACGTTGAGAGCCAGTTGGCTGGGGTCAGGCATCACGCCCTGATCTCCGATTGTGGTTGTCTCCGATGTCATCGTCAATTTTGTCAGCGCTTATCACTCCACGACATTTTTCTACGAGGTCGCCCATGCGATGCGTTGTCCTCTCTGTTGCCGTCCTTCTGGTCGCCGGCTGCTCATCCATGCAGCGAACCGTCGAAGGCCCGGCCACGTCTTCTCCGGCGACCACTGAGCCGATGTTGGCCGGTCCGCCGAGCACGCCCCCGGCAATACCTGCGGTGCAGAATGGCAGCACCGAAGATCCCTACCTCTGGCTCGAGGAAGTGGAGGGGGAGCGCGCGATGGCCTGGGTCAGAGAGCACAATGCGAAATCCCTCGGCGTGCTGCAGGGCGATCCGAGGTATCAGCGCTTTCATGACGCCGCGCTGAAGATCGTCGAGGCGACTGACCGCATCGCGTCGCCGCAGTTTCGCGGCCGAATGATCTACAACTTCTGGCAGGATCCCTCGCACGTTCGGGGCATTCTCCGGAAGACCACGCTCGCGAGCTACCGCACAGCGAATCCGAAGTGGACTGTGGTACTCGATGTAGACTCGCTGTCGAAGGTGGATGGAGCGAACTGGGTATTCCGTGGTGCCAATTGTCTTGAACCGACCGAACGGAAGTGCATGATCGCGCTCTCACCGGGGGGGAAGGACGCCAATGTGATGCGCGAGTTCGACATGGAGACCATGAAGTTCGTCGAGGACGGCTTCCGTTTCACGGAGTCGAAGGGTGGCGTGACGTGGGTGGACGAGAACACGCTGCTCGTCTCACGCAACTTCGGTCCGAGCACCGTTACCAAGTCGGGATATGCGTTCACTACCCGGCGCCTCACCCGCGGGCAGCGGATCGAGGATGCCCCGGAGATCTTTCGCGGAGACTCCACTGATGTATCGGCCGGCGCTTTCGTCCTGCGGGACGTGGATGGTCGCCTCCAGGCGACCATGGCCAGTCGCGGTATCACCTTCTATGAGGGCGAGTACTTCCTGTTCCGGGATGCCGGTAGTCCGCCGGTGAAGCTCCCGTTCCCGGCGCGCATGAGCATTCGCGCGCTCATCGACGATCAGCTCGTCTTCACTACCGAGACCGACTGGAAAGAGTTCAAGAGCGGCGATCTGCTTGGTATCGACCTGTCCGATCTCAAGGCCAATCCGGGTGCGGCGAACGCGTACCTCATTCTGCACCCCGGGCCGCGCGAATCGATCGAAGGCGTTTCGACCACGCGCAATAAGTTGATCGTGGCCCTGTACGAGAACGTGAAGGGCGCCGTGTATGTCTACGATCGGGCGGGCAGCACGTGGAAGCGGCGCAAGCTCGATCTGCCCGCGTCGTCGACGGTTGACATTGGTTCCGCGTCGAGCCTGACCGACGACGTCTTCATCTCCGTCTCCAATTATCTCACCCCGAATAGTCTGTGGCTGGCGAACGCGGCGACCGGAAAAGTCGAGAAAGTGAAGTCGATCCCGGAGCGCTTCGATGCGTCGAAGCTGCTGGTGGACCAGTTTGAAGCCACGTCGCCCGACGGGACCAGGATCCCGTATTTCGTCGTGCGTTCGAAGACACTGCTCATGGACGGCAACAACCCCACCCTCTTGTACGGCTACGGCGGATATCAGGTGAGCCTGTTACCGAGCTACGCGGCAACGGTCGGAAAGCTGTGGCTGGAGGACGGTGGCGTCTACGTCGTCGCGAATACGCGCGGTGGAGGCGAGTTTGGCCCCACGTGGCACCAGGCAGCGTTGCAGCGGAACCGCCACAAGGCCCACGAGGATTTCATCGCCGTGGCCGAAGACCTCATCACGCGCAAGATCACCTCACCGCAGCGACTGGGCATCATGGGTGGCTCGCAGGGTGGATTGTTTATCGGAGTGGCGATGACCTCGCGACCCGATCTGTTCAACGCCGCGGTGGTGCAGGTGCCACTCTTTGATATGCTGCGCTTTCACAAGCTCCCGCCAGGCGCGTCGTGGATGGCGGAGTATGGCAACCCCGATATCCCGGAACAGCGGGCCTGGATCGAGAAGTATTCGCCGTACCAGGCGATCAAGCCCGGGCAGAAGTATCCGGAAGCCTTCATCCATACCTCGACCAAGGATGACCGCGTCCATCCCGGCCATGCGCGCAAGGCGGCAGCGCGGCTCGAGGAGTACGGCTACCCGGTGCTCTTTTACGAGAACACCGACGGTGGACACTCGGCGGCCGCGAATCTCAAGGAGACCGCGAAGCGACTGGCGCTCGAGTACACGTACCTGTCGAGGAAGCTCAAAGCGCCGCTGCCGTAGGGCGTGATTGCCGGCGACAGCGAATCGGCGGAACGCGATAACTCAGTGTCCAGGAGTCGCGTTTCGCCGAATCTACAGCGACCAACTGGCCGGCGTCCGATCCCACCGATATCCGCGAAGGCGCGCGACGTCATCCGTAGACAGCTGTGTTCCATCGGACACGGCGAGATTCTTCCGCACGTGCTCCACGCTCCGCATGCCGGGAATGACGGTGCTCACGCGCGGATCGCGAAGGATGAACCGCAACGCCAGCTCCGCGACCGGCACGCTGCTTCCAATCTCGGCGCAGAGCGCATCGACGCGATCCATGGTTGGGCCCAGGTTTTCCGGGCCGAAGTAGATGCGTCGGAAATCCCCTTCGGGAAACGTCACATCCCGCGTGATCGCACCACTCAGCGATCCTTCGTCGAACGGGACACGCGCGATGACGGCGACGCCGAGCTGTTCGCAGAGAGGAAAGAGCTCATCCTCCGGTGACTGGTCGAAAATATTGTAGATGACCTGCACCGCGTCCACGTGCCCGGTGCGCAGTGTCTCAAGCACGTTCCATGGTTCCCACCGGTTGACGCTGACGCCAATGCCGCCAATCAGTCCCTCAGCGCGCAGGTCACTCATGGCGCGCCACCATCGGTCATCTCGCGCCCACGCGTCCTCCCAGACGTGAAACTGCAGTAGATCGAGTCTGGACATCCCCAGATTCCCGAGTGTCCGCTCGGCGTACTCCCGGATGTGATTTGGAGGAAAAACATCTTCCAGCGGCGTGCCGCGCTGCGAGGGCCACTGGAGATTCTTCGGAGGAATCTTGCTCGCGGTGAACAGGCGCGTGCTGCCATGATCCCGCACGAGCTCACCGAGGAGCCGCTCGCTGTGTCCCTTGCCGTAGCCCCAGGCCGTGTCGAAGAAGTTGCAACCCAGTTTGACGGCTTCGTCGAGAGCTGCACGGGAGCGCCCATCGTCTGAGCCGCTCCACCCGCTCATCCCCCACATGCCGTAGCCGATTTCGGAGACCGGCCAGCCAAGCCGGCCAAAGGTGCGATGCTGCATTGGGACGCTGGTAAGGGGTATCTCGTGCGAACCTGTGATGTCGAACATATTCGCTGGCTGAAGGCGCGGCCAATCAGCGCCTGTCGCAGTCACTGGACTACTTCCTTGGAGAGAAGATGATGAGACGCCTGCTGTTCGTGGTGCTGGCGACCGTTGCCGCTGGCTGTTCTCCTGGCCCTCGCATGCCGGAGCCGGCAATGCGAGTCGCGGGGGCATTGGGTGGGATCGACGCGATCACCGAAGCCGATCTGCGACGCGACCTGTTCGCGCTGGCGGGCGATGCCATGCGCGGACGCGAAGCGGGAACACTCGACGAACTGCGCGCTTCCGTCTGGGTCGCTGAGCGCGCGCGCGAGGCCGGACTCGAGCCCGCCGGCGATGACGGTACGTACTTCCAATGGTGGCCTCTGCGTCGCACGCGGGTCAGTGACGCGAGCCGCGTGTCCGTCACCGGCCGCTCGTTGGCGCTCTGGAATGACGCCATCGTCTGGAGTCCGATCAGTGCGAACATCGACCAGCCACTCGTATGGATCGGCACCGCGTCGGCCGCGGAGCTGGCGTCGATGGATCTCACGGGGAAAGTTGTCGCCGCGATCGTCACCACGCCGAGCAACCCGCCTGGCGCGAACGTCAGTCTCCGCGGATGGCGT
>JBKJRV010000292.1:0-13140 GCA_046593115.1 Gemmatimonadaceae bacterium | reverse complement strand
ACGATGCCGTGGTGTGTAATTTCACTATCGGAGAATCTTGTGCCATCTGTCTCGTCGCGGCCGCCTGTCCAATGGGCGCTGGAACTCCTCACTTCAGCAGCGCTACTGATTGCGATTCCCACCCCCGCGAGCGCTCAGGACGTTTCGCCGGACGGGGGTGGTCTTGCTGTTCTCGCGAATTCTATCGGCAACAGTGCGGAGTTCACCATTCAGAACGGCGAAACAGCGGCAACCTACACGCTCATGTGCGCCACCAGCGGTGGCATGACTTCCTGTAACTCGCCGAGCAGTGTTTCGCTCGGCGCCCACGAAATCACGACCATCTCCGTCACATTCGCGGCGGGGAATACGGCTGGGACAGTAACCCTGAGCGCCGGCAGTAATTGGATAACCGCGGACGAGGGATGGTACAACGTCATTATTGACGACAAGCTCGCGCCCGAAGTGAGCATGGCACCACACAACGACGAGAATATCGGACCGACGATTTGTGTCGCCGAGTGCTTCGATGCGGTTGTCGCATATGCGACGCCCGCATATGTGAGCCTCGATGTTCCTCGGGCGGTGACGCTGCTGTATCGGAGCTCGCACGCCTTTCCGATGGGCTTTGTTCAGTTTGACATCGCCGATAATTCCAACGAGGCCGCCGAGAAGTTCTCCGTCCGGCTGCTTCGTTCCGATAACACCTATGTCGATTTCACGAACGGTACGAGCGAAGTGTTTTATTGGAGAGCGCCGGGAATGAGACGCGTCGCGGTTCAGTTCGACGCCCGGTCTCTTCCAACGGGGGCTCATGACTACACGCTCGTGGTGAGAAGCTGGTGGCCTGGGAGCACTGTGAAAGAGACCACTCGAGCCGTCCGGGTGTTGATCGTAAATGAATTGTCAGGACGCGTTGGCGCAGGATGGTTGATCGCCGGAATTCCTGCTCTTCATATCCAGGCAGGAGGCGCCGCGGTAGTGACGGACGGCAACGGGCGAATAACCTATTTCACTGCCTCGAACGGAGGCTGCTCCACGTGCGCGTTTCCATCGCCGGCCGGGGATTATTCGGTTCTCGAGCACAACGCCGCCTGGCCGGACAGTCAGCGATACGTGCGGCGCTATCCGGATTCAACCAAAACGTATTTCCACGCCGATGGCCGAGCGGCGTCGATCGCCGACCGTTTCAATAATCGAACCTCGTTTCGCTACGCGGTATTGGTGCCTGGCAACAGCAGCCTCCTGCTTTCGAAGATTGTGGATCCCGCCGGCAAGGAAACAGTGTTCGAATGGAATAGCGGATCTCGCATCGAGCGGATTATTGATCCTGCCGGCAGGACCACCACGTTGAGCTATAGCGGGACCGGTTACTGGCCGCTGACGAGCATTCAGCCGCCCGGTTCTTCCCAAACGCTGAGTTTTCAGTACGATGCCTATGGGCGGTTGCTTCGCCACGTTGACATGGGCGGCAACTCGTATGACATGACTTACGACTTCGCCGGCAAGCTCAAGACCGATTCAACCCCAGCCGTCCTGGCAAGCGGCATCACCCAGCGCCTTGCCACACGGTACGGGTCCACCGAGGCGTCAATTCTTGTGCCCCCCGGTGTCTCAGTCGGTACTTCCGTGGCTTCTGAGAATGTGCGGGCTACCATCATCAATCCCCGCGGCTTCACGACGATCCTCACGCTGGATCGATGGCGGGCGGCGTCGAGGATTGAGGAACCGCTGTCGCGAGTAACTTCAGTGAGCCGCAATTCGCTTGGTCAAGTGACATCAAGCGTCGCGCCATCGGGTCAACAGGTCGTTTACACCTGGACCGGCAAGAACCTGACGAGGACTACCGACTAGTTCACTGGACGTCAGGTGAATTTCGAATACGAGCCGAAGTTCAACGAACTCTCTCGCGTGTACGGTCACACAGACTCCCTCTGGAATTACTGGTCGAGCGGAAAGCTGGACAGCGTTCGGGTCGGATTCCGGGGCCAGCCCAATCCTCCGGCTCCGAAGTTTCTTTACGATGCTCGGGGCCGAGTCGTGGGGTCGCGCGACTCCGAGCTTCACTCGGATACGATCATGTATCACACGGGCGGATTCATGAACCGTTCATGGATCGATCAATCAGGGAGAAACACCGTTTTCATCCAGGATGCTTACGGTCGCGACTCGCTTATCACGCCGCCCGCCGGTTCTCAACAGCTGACTATTTACGATCAGTGGAATCGTGTGGTACGATCGATCAATCCGGGTAGTGGCGATACCGTGAAGTACTTCCATGGCCTGCTGGGGCTGGACTCGATCGCGGATCCGAAGGGTCAGGTCCATCGGTTCGGATACAATGCATTGGGTTGGCTGGTGAGTCGGACCGACCCCAACGGTCTCGTTGACCGCTACTACTACGACGTGAACGGGAATCTCACGGCTTCGGATAACAGGCGGGACCAGCGTGTGACCAGCTTCTACGATGCGCTGGACCGGGACACGATGACCATCGCGGGGTCGGATACAACCAGATGGATACTGAGTCCGATGGATACTCTGGTGGTCGGCTGGAACCTGGAAGCGCGCGATACCATGCGCTTCGACCGGTCGGGAAGGCCCGTGGCGCACATCACGGTGATGAACGGCCGGCGCTACTCCATCGCTCGCACCTTCGATCTGAAAAACAACCTCACCGGCGTCACCTTCGGCGACGGCTCGTGGCAGAGCGCGCTCACGTACAAGTACGACGTGCGCGGGCAGCTGGACACGCTGATCGATTTGAAGGGGAGCGTCACCCGCCTGGGATACAACGGCGATGGGCAGCAGAACTTTGCCGTCTACCCGGGAAGTCAGCAATCCACTTCCTTTGCAACAACGCACACGCCAAGTGCCAGCAGCTATTCCAACAGCGGCATGGATGACTGGCTCGGCAGGAGGTACGGCTACACCAGGGACAACCGCATCAAGCAGCGCGGCAACCGGAACAACTCTGCGGGCTACGACTTCGCGTACGATGGGGGCCAGCTCTCGCGCCGGAAATCGTGGACTCGCGACACGAGTACCGTGTGTCCCACGCTTCCCGAGGGCTACGAATGCAGCGGTGCAGGGAAGACGTTTGGGGCCGATTCCCTCAATTATTCGTACGACAGGGCCGGTAACCGAACGGATGCGGGAGCGCTGACCGCGTGGGGGAACCGGTTGCAGCGGTTCAGTGGCGACACGTTGAGCTACGACCAGGATGGCAATCTCACGCGCCGGTATCGCACCGCGGACTCTCTGGTCTTCAATCAACGCCTCTACTGGAGTGTTTCAGGACTGCTCGACAGCGCGGTTACCGTTCGTAGTGGCGCGACATTCAGGAGCACCTTTGGATACGACGCACTTGGCCGCCGAGTCCGAAAGAGCGTGAACGGCGCGAGCACCTTCACGCTGTGGGGGGACGACGATCTGCTTGCTGAGCTCGACGCGAGCGGCAACCGGATCGTCGAATATTCCTATTATCCCGGCATCGATCGGCCGCACAGCATGCGTCGACGAGGGATGAATGATTCGGTCTACTACTATGCGACCGATCACTCGAACAACGTCATCGGGCTTTTCAAAAGCAGCGGCTGGCCGCCCGTGAAGCGCAACTACTTTCCGTTTGGAACCTTCGAGGATTCGTCGTACAACGACGTGCCCAACAGTTTGTGGTTTGCTGCTCGTGAGCGTGATTCGGAAACGGGTCTGTATTACAATCGGGCTCGGTACTACTCGCCGGACATCGCGCGATTTATCTCGGAGGATCCGATCGGGATCGCAGGCGGGTTGAACGTCTACTCCTACGCGCTCAATGATCCGGTGAACGGTACAGATCCAACCGGAAAGTGCATCAACTATCGCTATACCATGGACGACGTGTTTCTCGGGACTGGACGGTCCGAGCCAGACGAAGTACTCGCGGGGTATGTGTGTTGCGACGACGGCAAGTGGGCCGAGGGGGTTTCTTCCTTTTCGTGTGCGCGCAACGCCTTCTGGCAGCTCCTGTCAGGACCCAAGGAGCTCAGTAAGGAAGAACGATCCGAAGTGCTAACTGCAATTCGTCTGCTCATGCGGAAAAAACAGACTGCGTGCCGGGACCTGGGCAAAGCAGCCTACAAGCTCTTGCTCGAATCGAAGTTCCGCTCGATTCCGGACCAGCTTGGCTACCGTGGCAAGCCTGTATTAGGTGTAGGAATAAAGAACATAGGTTACGGCCGAGGATCCCAAGTGCAAATCACTCCTGCGGGTTGGTCAGGTTTGTTTGCGCCTCTGACGGTGACAGCTGCACATGAGGTCGGGCACGTTGAATTGGACCATCTCATGACCGCTGCTGATCGTCTTTACCACGACCAGCTCCAGAACGACACAGTCTACGTGCTTGGCAGAAGTTGTGGGAATTGAACACGCTCACGTGAGCATTCCATGATCCCGTGGTTTGTCGCATCCATCTGGGTAGCCACCATCGCGATGGTGTTGATCAGCGTGATGAGTGTGCGCTGGCGGCCTACGCGTCGAGTGCTGGTCACCACACTCGTGATTAACCTGATCATCTCCTTTCTGCTAACCCGCGTGGTATGCGGCGCGGACGATGTCTTCGGAGCTTCCGTATACATGCTTCGCTATGTGCCCGTGCTATGGTTTCCGGTACCGCCATTGCTTCTCGCAGGACTCAATTGGTGGCTCAGAAGAACCCGGCCAGTTGTCCTAATTCTGCCGCTGACCTTCGCCATCTATGCGATCACGGCGTTTTCCGCCGGAGGTAGATTTCATTTGTTCGAAAACGATTTGGAAGTCTGCGAATGGTTCATGCTGATGTTGTATTGATCAGAAATTGATCAGTGAAGGGGTCCGGAAAAACTGAGCAGGTTGGCTCAGCGGACGAGCTATGATAGTTACGAACGAACCTAGGGTTGGGATCGCTCGCGGAATGTTACGCGTGTCAAAACGAGAGGTAGTCCGAATGAAGTGGCTCCGGAAATCTGAACAGGTGGGATGAGTGGACAAGCGGGCTCCCCCGGCGACATGTTCGCCCCCATTCAAAGGAGCTCCTCCGATGTCGAAGCGCCCCCGTCGTAATCATGCCCCAGCCTTCAAGGCGAAGGTCGCCTTGGCCGCGGTCCGGAATGAAGGCACGCTCGCCGAGCTGTCGCAGCGGTTTGACGTGCATCCCGGCCAGATCACCGCGTGGAAGGACCAGCTGCTGGCCGGCGCGCCCGGCGTATTCGGCGCCGGCATCGCTGCGGCCCCGGTCGTCGATGTGAAAACGCTCCATGCCAAGATCGGCGAGCTCGCGCTCGAAAATGATTTTTTAGAACACGCGCTCGGCAAGGTCGGCCTGCCGAGCGCCAGGCGATGATCGACCGGACGCATTCGCTCCCGGTGACCCGGCAGGCCGAAGCCCTCGGGATCAGCCGGGGCGCGGTGTACTACGTCCCGCGACTCCTGTCGGCGTGGGATCTCGCGCTGATGCGCGCGATCGACGCCGTGCACCTGGAGTTCCCCTTCGCCGGGGCGCGGATGCTCCGGCGCCTGCTGCGCGCGGACTTTCCGGGCGTGGGACGTCGCCGCATCGGCACCCTCATGCAGCACATGGGAATCGCGGCCCTCTGCCCGCAGCCAGGCACGAGCCGGCGGCACCGCGCCCACCCGGTCTTTCCGTATCTCCTGCGCCACCGCACGATCACCCGGCCGAATGAGGTGTGGGCGATGGATATCACCTATATCCCGATGGCGCACGGCTTCGTCTATCTCGCGGCCGTGATGGACTGGGCGAGTCGCCGCGTGCTGAGCTGGCGGGTGTCGGTGACGCTCGACAGCGCCTTCTGCATCGCGGCCCTCGAGGAGGCGATCGCGCGCTACGGCGGTCCCACGATCATGAACACCGATCAGGGCGCGCAACTCACCAGCGCCGCCTTCACCGGCGTGTTGCTCCACCACGGTATCCGCATCAGCATGGACGGGCGCGGCTGCTGGCGCGACAACATCTTCGTCGAACGCCTCTGGCGCTCCCTCAAGTACGAAGAGGTCTATCTCCATGGCTACGACTCCGTCTCAGCCGCCACCGCCGGTATCCAGCGCTACTTCACCCTCTATAACAGCCGACGCCCACACTCCAGCCTGACCGACCGCACCCCTGACGATGTGTTCTTTTCCTCGCTGTCGCTCACTGCGGCAGCCTGACCGCCCGTCTTCTCCACTTAGCCAACCCCGTGACGCTGTACAGAGAACCGGGACCACTTCTTATTGCCGAACACCTGGCAAAACTACTGCTGTGCGTCCAAACGACCGCGTGCCCACCGAAACACAGATTGAGCGCTGCACGCATCGGCCTAGCGCTTACCGATAACGTCGGTGAGTTAGAGATCTTCGATACAATCTTCAGTTCTATTCAACCCCTCATCCACGGGAACAAGGGGGACCGCGAGCAGAGCCTTTGGCTACAGGTAATGCACGGTTCGGTCAGGGGCAGTCTGGAGGATGCGACTGTCGCCGTGCGAGAGCTAATTGACCTTGCACGAAACTTAGGAAGCATGGCGAGCATCATCAATGTCCTCAGAAACTCCTCGATACCATTACGGTATGCCAATTTATTTGACGAGGCAGAGGCCTAGGTGGGTGAAGCGATTGAATTGTCTCGCGATCGTAGGCTCTGGACGAGTTACTGCGATTCGATGGACACCCTGGCCACCCTACAGCTTGAGCAAAATCGAATTGACGACGCGAAAGCAACCATACTCTCCGCTGAACAGCGATTGAGCGGTGATGTGGCGCCCTTGACGCATGCAAGTATCAAACATGTTCGATTTCGTATCGCTCTCAGTGAAAACGATGTGGCGGCAATCAGGGCATTTCCACTTAGCGAGGTACGACACCTAACGCATCCCGTTCTCAGATATCGAAACCAGGCAATCGCTGTGGAGGTCTTCAAAGCCGTGGTCACCGGCAACCAACCTTGTGCCGAACACGTTCGAAGCTTGAACGAGCCGACTCCGGAAGTTCGGGCGGCAGGACGGATTGACTTTGCGATGGTGTCGCTGATAGCTGCCTTACGCGCCTCGGGACAGGAGGAGGAAGCGTTAAGCACTTACGAAGGGTACAAAAGGGTAAGACGGGAGCGATATCCAATTCCGGAGGGGCTACAAAAGTACTGCCGATTCCGCTAACGGCCTTGGCTCACTCCAATAGGACAAGCGATTTAGGCGCGCACAGCGTCACGCGATTTCGACATCGCGGCCGTTCGCGGAACAATCCGCGGACTGAAGGTCGGAGTTAGTGCGCGGGTCGGTCCGTCAACTAGTGCGCCAAGGACTGATCCGCGGAGGACCGCATCGCAGACCCGCGGATCATACTGTACCCCGCGAAGTCGTACGACCTCCAATCGCACTTCGGCCACAGTTAGCGCAGCACGATAGGGACGATCGGTGGTCATCGCGTCGATAGTGTCAGCAAGAGTGATGATGCGAGCGCCCAATGGGATGTCTTCACCGGCAATTTGGTCTGGATAACCTGTTCCGTCCCAATTTTCGTGATGATGACGAATTGGACCCAGCAAATCCTTCAGTGAGGAAACCGTCTGAACGAGCTCCACACTCTTTATTGGGTGCGTCTGCATGATTCGCCACTCTTCCGGTGTAAGCTTTCCCGGCTTCAGCAGAATCGGTGCATAAATCTCATGTATCTTGCCCACATCGTGAAGAAGCGCGGCATCCGTGATTTTTTGTACTTCTCGGTTATTGAGACCCAACGCCTGAGCAATACTGCGAGAATATTTGGCTACTCGCTGAGAATGGCCGGAGGTGTAAGGGTCACGAGCTTCTATTGCTTTAACCATAAGTTGAAGCAGCTCGTGATGGGTTCGTTCTAGGTCAGAGTTGGTCTTGTAAATTTGCCTGATCGCCAGGAGTGGAAAGGCAAGCGCAGCCGTCCATCCTGCTCCATGCGCAGCATATACCCAGCCGAAGACGTAGGCTACCGGACTCGCCAGGATATCATATACAATGTTGCCAGCGGAGTTTCTATGCAGAACCGTGAGCACGGCGCTCTTTTCAACGGTAGCGATTACTGCGCTGACCAAGAGTGCGTTCGACAAGAAAAACGTGAGAACGAGTGCTGAATAAGGCGCCACATCCAAAGCGGGATTTTCTAATAGCGGCCGTCCTCCCGCTGCCACGTACACGAAAAGCGCCAAAGAGACCGCCAAACTGAACTGGGCGGTGTTGAAGACGGCCTTCAAAAACTCCCGGCGGCGATACAGCTCAGCCAGTCCGGTGGCGACGGTTGCACCAAGTACCGAAACCCAACTGGTTGTAACGAGCGCCGAAGCGAGATAGGGAATGAAGGATATGCTTCCAGAATTCCCATTGCTTACGCGATGTGACAGCACTTGTACTAGGAAGCCCAGCGCAGCAAATGAAAGGGCGGCACTAGCACGCGCGCCATCGACATGGGGCTGTCGCGCGTAGATCATCACGCCGATTGCAAAGGCGCCGATGACGACCCAAAAAACGAAACGTGCAGTGTGTCGAAACATGAAAAGTGGGACCCCCGCCCCGGCACGCTTTCAAAAACCTAGGTCCAAGTCTGCGAATCAGCCAAAACAAACGACATCAACTTCGTTACGAGCGCGGCCAGAAAATCCATCACTTTGCGTCACCTCCCCTGAGTTCAGTCGTGCCGAGAGAGTCTCGAACACGCTCCAAATGGGTTGGCTCCGCTCATACTGCGTACTACGGCCTTGCCCGCTCAACTTCGCTCTTTTTTTTGTGCCGGGGACGGGGGGTATTATCTCGGTGAAAAGGTGTCAAGAATTCACGGACGGATTAACCAGCAATCCGCCGCGACGTAGTTCCTCAGTTGGCTAAAACCTGCGTCCAGCCTTACTTGACGTGCGCGATCCAGCGATTGGTTGCGTCCAGCACGGCAAGCACACTCGCCGTCTCCAGGCTGTCCCGCACCTCACAACTTCCAGTCAGCATCGCGGTGTCGCGCCCGAAGCGCGCCGTTACTCCCGCAAAGACAAAATCCCTCTCAAACGCGGTGATCTGCTTGCACCCGAGCAGCGCCAAAGCACGCTCCGGCCCCTCAGCCGCCGCAATCGCCTTCAACGTCGCCTGCGCCGCCAGCTCAACCCGCGAACGCTCATTCTCGACGCCATCTGTCTCGCCTATGAACGACTTTTCACCCTTCCGTAAGGTCACACGGCACGAAACGCCACTGCTCCGGCTCCGGCGAACCTCCACATCCTCGAAATAGATCCGCCGCCTCGACTCGGCCGCCGCCGGACTCACCGGCTCCACCACCCTCGACCCTTCCGCTGGCGTCGATTTCTTCTCGGTGGACGTCGCCACCGAAATTTTTCGATGGTCCACTTTCATCCCTAATTGGGCGACGAGCGCGCTCTCGATGTTCCGCACCGTCTGCTTGGGCGTCAGCTCGGGCGTCGTCAGCACATGGATTTCCCCGACCGCGCCCTTTTCATCGGCAACGATACGGGCGGCGATCACCCCTGGAAGCGTCGCCAAAAGCTCCTCCGCTCGCGCAATCGGAAGAACGCTCCCGGCGATCGACGAGCCATGCGGCGACGAGTTAGCCGGTATGGACACCAACTTCTCCACTGCTGCTGTAAGCATTTCTACGCGTTCCTCTGGTGATGCGAGACGTCATTTGGACGTCAGTGGTCGGCATCGACCAGGGGAATGAACAGTTGCGGATCTTGGACATACTGGACACCGCGGATACCGCCGTTGCGGCGCCGACACCCACAACTGAGTGGCAGGCGGGGCCAATATTGCACCAAACTGAAGTTTACGCAATAGATGTAAGTGTATGCTCCAATTGATACTCTCGGAGCTTCCTGTAAAGTGTTCGCTCACCAATACCTAGCTGGTCCGCAGCCTTCCTGCGGTTCCCTCCCGTCGCCTTCAATGCGGCCTCGATAGCCGCCTTCTCTACCGCCGCCATCGTCATCCCCGGCGTTATCATCACGCCGGTCGGCGGTGCCACTTCACCCCTCGGCTCGATTGCCCCCGCCGAACTCCCGGCCGCCCCTTCAAGCCTGCCGGCGGACGGAGCAGAACGCACCTCGCCAATCCAGTTGTCCGAACGCTCACGCTCATCATCCATCCGTCGCCGAAGTTCCTCCACCTGCAGCTTCAGCTCGATCAGGCTCCGGACAATGAACTCGAGCTCGCGACCCGTCCCGCCGGCATGCTCGGTCGCTCGCGTGATGGCTCCAACATGCACCGGCAGAAAGCGCGCACCCGCAGGTTCCTGGACATGCCTCGGAAGATCCACCGGCTCGATCTCCCTTCCTGGGGAGAGGACGACCATGCTCTCCACAAGGTTGCGAAGTTCTCGCACATTGCCCGGCCAGGCGTACTGGGTCATGATCCGCATGGCCTCCCCCGAAATGCCATGGAAGGTGCGATCGTGCATGGCCGAGAGCTCCTCGACGAACTTGCGCACCAGCAGCGGGATGTCCTCCTTCCGCTCGCGCAACGGCGGCAGATAAATACGCAGGACGTTGAGCCGATAGTACAAGTCGCTCCGAAACTCCCCGCCCTCCACATGCTCGCGCAACGGACGATTGGTCGCCGCCACCACTCGCACATCGACGGCAATCGACTCCGATCCGCCGACGCGCGTGACCTCGCGCTCCTCCAGCACCCGCAGCAGCTTCACCTGCGTCGACTGCGGGATCTCGCCAATCTCATCGAGAAAAATCGTCCCCGTATGCGCCAGCTCGAATCGCCCCAGCCGCCGCTCGGCGGCCCCGGTAAACGCGCCCTTCTCATGACCGAACAACTCGCTCTCGAGGAGTGAGTCGGGCAGCGCGCCGACATTGACGGCAATGAAGGGCTTGTTGCGCCGAGGGCTGCGGCGATGAATGGCGCGGGCAACGAGCTCCTTGCCGCTGCCGCTTTCGCCTTCGATCAGCACGGTGCTCGACACCGGCGCCATCTGCTCGACTTTCACCAGCACTTCGCGGATAGCGGCGCTCTCGCCAATAAGTCCTGTTTCGCGCGACAGCGAGCGACGATCGATGATGCGACGAACGCCCGCGAACACTTCGTCGAGATTGACGGGCTTGGGAAAGATCTCGGTGTAACCGGCAGCACGCAGCCGCGCGATCAGGATGGGCTCGTCAACGTCCGAAAGCCCGACTACTGCCGCTCCATCCCACAGCTGCTGCTTTGCGAGCTGCACGTTGGCCGGGTCGGCCAGGTTGCCGGTAACGAGAATCAGCTCCGGCCTGCTGCGCCTGATCGCGGCGCGCATGTCGTCCAGCGGCGACACCATGTCGGTCTGGTAGCCAACCTTCTCGAGCATGGCGTTGAGCCGCACCGCAGGCTCGACGTCGTTCAGTGTAACCAGCACTCTCACTTCGACATGGCTCCGCCGGAGTGGTCCGTGGCGTTGCCGCGAAGGATGTCGACGGCATGCGTCACGATCGGATCGAGCGCCAGCAACGCATCGCGCACGCCGCCAGTGGATCCGGGCAGATTCACGATCAGCGTTCGGGCACGCACCCCGGCCCGTCCGCGCGACAGCGCCGCGCGCGGAAAGCTCTCCATACACGAAATCCGAATGCGCTCGGCGATGCCGGGTGCGTCGCGCTCGATGACGCATGACGTGGCTTCCGGGGTGATGTCGCGCTCGCTCAGCCCGGTGCCGCCCGTGGTGATCACAAGGTCGGCGATGTCGTCGTCGCACCACGTCGTCAGATGACGAACGATGGCACCGGTATCATCGGCCACGAGCGCACGAATGCTCACTGTGTCACCACGCCGATGGGCCCAGGCAGCTACCGCGTCACCGGAGGTGTCGACGCGCTCGCCGCGTGCTCCGGCATCGGAGATGGTGAGGATTGCGATCCGCATGGCTCAACGTTTTGACTGGTGTGACTCACCCACCACGCACCACGCACCACGCACCAGGCAGCTCACAGGTGACTGCCACCCTTGTAAAACGGCATCTTCGTCACCGTCGCAGGAATGCGCTTGCCACGGATCTCCAGCTCGAGCGGCGTGCCCTCCTTCGCGCCGTCGGCGGGCAGATAGCAGGTCCCGATGGGGATGCCGAGCGTGGGGCTCATGGTCCCGCTCTTCACGGTGCCATGCTCCGCGCCCTGATAGTAGACCTTGTAGCCGTGGCGCGGAATCGACCGCTCCTGCGCCGTGAAGCCGACGAGCTTTCGCTTCACGCCTTCGGTCTTCTGCTTCTGCAGGACGTCGCTTCCAACGAACGGTCCCTTCGCGAGCTTCACCAGCCACGCCAGGTTTCCTTCGAGCGGTGTCACCGTGTCGTCGAGATCGTTGCCGTACAGCGCCATTCCCATTTCGAGGCGCAGCGAGTCGCGTGAGCCCAGTCCCGCCGGCGTGACATCGCCGTCACGTGTGAGCGCGTTCCAGATCCGCTCGGCGCCGCTCGCCTCGAAGTACAGCTCGAATCCATCCTCGCCCGTGTAGCCGGTTCGGGAGATGATCGAGGGAAAACCGGCTACCGTCCCCTCCGTGAAGTGGTAGTACTTGATCGCGTCGAGATCGGTGTCGGTGTGGCGCGACATGATCTCCTTCGCGCGAGGGCCCTGGAGCGCGAGCAGCGCGATCGTGTCGCTGATGTCGCGGATTTCGACGTCGAACTTCGAGGCGTACTTTCGGATGTGCGTGAGATCCTTGTCCTTGTTCGAGGCGTTGACGACCATCATCAGCCGGTCGTCGAACCGATAGACGAGGCAGTCGTCTTCGATGGTGCCGCGCTCATTGAGTATGGTGGAATAGTGCGCCTGGCCGACCGTGAGCGCCGCGACGTTGTTCGTGGTCACGTAGTTGACGAACTCCACGGCCCCTGGTCCGCGGATGTCGAATTCGCCCATGTGACTGACGTCAAACAACCCGCAATTCTGGCGTACCGCGTTGTGTTCAGCGGTAATCCCGGTCGGGTACTGCACCGGCATCTCGTAGCCCGCAAAGGGAACGAGCTTCGCCCCGAGGGCCGCGTGGATGTCGTGGAGGGGTGTGCGCTTGAGCGAAGCGGGGGCGGACTGCGCCATCGGCAGTAACTCCGGTACGAAAGAAAAGGGGGACCGGAAATATGCCTCTGCCGGTATGGCAGGGCTAGGGAAGCCGCGCAGATGATGTGCAGGCGGTTGATGGA
>JBKJRV010000051.1:0-5002 GCA_046593115.1 Gemmatimonadaceae bacterium | reverse complement strand
GTATGGCTCGCGGTTGGAGCGGACTTTCAACGCGCGTTCACTCGCGCTCAGGCGAGTGAGCGCTTCGCTGAGCCGGCGCAACGTAGTTGAATCGGTGTCCGCACCCTGCCGCGCGGCCTCGCGGATGAGCCGGTCCACGTCGGCACGGAGCTTCTCCATGCGCGCGACCAGCGTACGCCGAGCATCCTCGTCGCTCGCGCACTGCCCCTGAACGCACGGGGCGCCTGATTGCGCAGCCGCGGACATTGCCACGACCACGAGCATCACCAGCACTCGACCAGCGGTTCCAGCCTTCATCGGCGAAACGATCTCCTCTCGCTCAAAAACGTGTGAGCTTCACGCCGGACGGCAGCGTGGTATTGAGCTGGCGCAGCGTGGTTTCGCGCGCCTGCATTGTGGTCAGATAGTACCCATTGATGACGGGATCGTACGGTGCTTCGTTGACGGCTTCTCGCGTGGTGGACGCAACGGCGTCGAGCGCCGCGAGCCGGTTGCGGTACATGGATGACTTGTCGACGTTCACCGACGAGCTGTCCTGGGTGGCGAGAAACGCGAGGGCCTTCTGCAGGTCCTGCTGCGCGCGCGTGAGGGCCGCCATGGCGTCGGCGCTTGACGTGAAGCCGACCCCGGGCAGCGACGCGGCGACCGCCGGCGTCGCTCCCTCCTGGAGTACCGCGACCGGTGTGGGCAGCGGCGTGGCGCCCGCGCTGTAGCGGCCGAGGATGGCACCGCCGCCAATGAGCAGGATGGCTGCGGCGGCTTCGAGCCACTGCCGGTGCGACGGCGTCCCACCGCGCCGGGTGCCTCGGGACAGCAATCCTTCTTCCTCGAGCCGGGGAGCGAGCGCTTCCCATGTGGTCAGGGGCGCGCCGGTGTAATCGCGCTCGAGCAGGGCCATCGCAAGCACCGCACGATGCGCCTCGCGTTCGCGCGTGCACTCGGCACACGACGACAGGTGCGCTGCTTCGGCGGCCGTGGGCTCCTCATCGGCGAGAGCGCCCAGACGATCAACTGTAAGGTGTGACATGTTTCGGTTTGATAGCGGTCGTTGGAACATCGACTACGTGCGCCAGCAGGCGCCGCAACTTTGCCCGTGCCTTGAACAACTGCGATTTCGAGCCCCCTGAAGTGATGCCGAGCTCCCTGGCGATCTCCTCGTGCGTATACCCCTGGACGTCATGCAGCAGAAAAACCTCGCGCGCTCCCGGCGACAGTTTCTTCGTCGCCTCTTCAATGGTGCTGGCGAGCAGTGACCGCTCGCTGTCCTGATCGACCGAGGCGCTGTCATCTTCGATATCGACTTCGACCTTCGCAAGCCGGCGAACCTTCCGCAAGGCATTGAGTGTCCGATTCACGGCAATACGATGCACCCACGTTCCGAACTGCGAATCGCCGCGATATCCGGGAAGCGCCCGGAATATCTGAATCCACACATCCTGCGCGATGTCGGCCGCCAGGTCGAGGTCGCCCACCAGGCGCCGGATGACGGCGTCGATGTGCGGGGAATGCCGTGACCAGAGCAGCCTCATAGCCCGCTCGTCGCCGGCGATCGCTCGTTGAACGAGTTGGTGATCCAGTTCCATGCGGGTTAACGGGTTAGTCCCGACGCCGGCTCAGATGGTTGCCATGCTTCAGGACTTTCTACGGAGGTGTACCGCGACTGGGTTCAGCCATCCCATACTTCCAATTTCGTCTGCGAGTCCTCTGCGGCCTCCGCGTTCTCTGCGGTTCAAAAAAAAACTGCTTGAACCGCAGAGGCGCAGAGGAACGCAGAGGAACGCCGAACGAACGCTAAGTTTGCGGTCGAGCTCGCTATCGGGAATCGACGATTGAGCGGGAAAAAGTGGCCCGGAAGCGTTACGAACAGCCTACCCCCATCGTCTATCAAGTAGTTGAAGCGAGGGAGCCCCGAAATAACGCAAGCCTGACGGCGCGCGGAACTTTCGGCCCTCGCTTCGGTATTTCTAAGAGCAAGTCCTGCCAGCGGTTGCGCCCACACATCGGCACCTTCACATTGGCGGCCAACATGGCCGGATGCTTGCTTTACAGTACGCCAGAACAGTCGTCCAGGAGTAACGTTGCTCAACCTCGTCTTCACCGCAGTGATCCTCGCGACCGGCGGCATTGATGGTTTGCCCGCCAAGTCGCCGAAATCGGTCGGCATGTCTGCCGAACGGCTTCGGTCGATCGATCGCGTCATCCAGCGCGGTCTGAAGGCAGGTGGCTATCCTGGCGCCTCTGTCGTTGTCGGACGAAAGGGCGCGGCCGTGTGGGAAAAGGGGTTCGGCCGCCTCGACTGGATGAACTCCGGTCCCGTCGTCAGCGCTGATAGCACGCTCTACGACATTGCTTCCCTCACCAAGGTCGTCGGCACCTCGACGGCTATCATGGTGCTGTACGACCAGGGCAAGCTCGCCCTCGAGGATCCCGTCTCGCGTTACCTGCCGGCGTTCAGCGGGGGATGGCGGGATTCCGTCACGCTGCGACACCTGCTTACCCATCGCTCGGGTCTTCCAGCGGGACGCGACATCTGGCGCGTGGCGCTCGATCCCGGTCACGCACGCGCAGTGGTCCTCGAGTCCCAACTGATCTGCAAACCTGGTGACTGCTACATCTATTCCGATCTCGGTGCCGACCTGCTCGGCATGACGGTCGAATCGATCAGCGGCCAGTCGCTCGACGTGTTTCTCGCGGAGAAGGTGTTCACGCCGCTGCACATGACCAGCACCATGTTTCGACCGGCAGATTCCCTGTGGACGCGTATCGCGCCCACCGAGATCACCCCGCCTCGCGGTTATCCATTGCGCGGTGAAGTGCACGATGAAAACGCCTACGCCCTTGGCGGCATCGCTGGACATGCGGGGCTGTTCAGCACGGCCACCGATCTCGCGATCTTCGCGCAGATGATGCTCAATGGCGGCGAGCTGAATGGCGTCCGGATTCTCAGCGACTCCGCCGTGCAGCTCTTCACCACCCGGTCCGCGGGATCTCGCGCGCTCGGCTGGGATACCTGCGACGGCAATGGCGGGTGCGGCAGCTATTTCGGCGCTCGCGCCTACGGCCATACCGGCTTCACCGGTACCTCGCTGTGGATCGATCCCGACCGCGAAATGTTCGTGATTCTCCTGACGAACCGCGTGCACGCCGCGCGTGCCAAGCGTCCGGCGACGGTCATCTCCGATGTGCGTGCCGATCTCGCTGATGCCGCGGCTCTCGCCGTTGTCGAAGGTCCATACGACATGCGGGCCATGCCCGCTGCCTTCCGCGCCGACCGCGCGCTGGGCTGGAACAAACCGATTCGGAAAAGTCGTTCGCGGAGTGTGCGCCGCGGCCGTACGACGCATCGTGTAGCCGTGAGCGCAAATCGCTCCACCTCCAGAAAGAGCGCTCGTCCAGCCGCTTCGAAGGCAAGCACTGTGAAGTCGTCGAAGGGCGGCAAGGTCGTCAAGGCGGCTCCGAAGCGTTCGTTGTCGAAGGCCGTGCCGGTAAAGAAGCCTTCAGTAAAGAACTCCGTGAGGAATACCCGGAAGCCGATCGCAGGCAAGCCAGTTGCCGGTGCGAAGAAGCTTGTGGCAAAGTCGCGTGGGCCGGATGGCAGTCGAGGGTAACCGCACGGCGGATGCATTCTTGCTGCAATCACCCTCCGGGGTGATTTTTTTTAGAGGAGGCTGGAGCGGCCATGACGGACGACGTGAAAGACGAACTTGATTTGATTGTTGGGGACGTCATGCCCGAGGCCATTGCGCCTGTTGGCGTCTCGGCAGCGCAGTCGTCACCGGCGACGGCGGGTGGGTCCAACGCGGCTGTCGGGTCCGTCGCAGCCGCCGCGGTTACCGAGGATCAGGTACGCGGGGTCCTGCGGAAGGTGAAGGATCCGGATCTCAATCTGAACATCGTCGATCTGGGACTGATCTACGGTGTTCGGGTGGACGGACCGAAGGTGAATGTCGATATTACGCTCACGTCACCCGGCTGTCCCTCGGGACCCGAGATCATGGGGAGCGCAGAGCAGCAGATCAAGGCGTTGCCCGGCGTGGAGGACGTGCAGATGAATCTCGTGTGGGCGCCCTTCTGGACGCCTGACCGAATCGAGCCTCGCGTCAGGGCTTACCTGGGATTGTAGAGGGCGTCAGCGCCCGGAAGGGCTTCGCGAAGTGGAGTCCGTGATGTTCGAGCAACCGCGGGAACGGACGTCCTACGTCTCGGATGCATACGGCGATTCCTCCTCTGCGCGAACGGCCGACTTCTGGCCATCAAGCGCATCGAGCAACGGCTTCCCGAGTACGTCGATCTGCCATCGACGCAGGCCGTCGATGGTTTCCAGTGAGGGCAGCGTCTTCACATCAAGCCGGGCAATGGCTTCGAGGCGCTCGCGGGAGCAGAGTACACCGGGATCGAGCTCGAGCCGCTGAGCGGCCGCATCCCGAACTGTACGAAGGCGCGAGACGCGTGCGTCGAAGTCCCCATCGCGATCCCAGCGCTGAGCGCGTGGAAAGCGTGGCAGGTCACCATCGGGCACAGCAGCGCCGAGGCGAATGCATTCCAGAATTTCCGCGGAGTGGCGCTGGCGGATGGGCGGGGGCACGGCCTTGATCGTAGCGAGTGATGCGGCAGAATCCGGCGCCGCCTGCGCGAGGGCAACGAGCATCTCGTTCGATGCCACCCGGAAGGTTGCGCGATCGAGCTGCGCCGCGACGCGATCGCGCCACGCAAACAGCTCCCGCAAATGCGCCAGTTGCCGGCGATCGAGATCGCGCGCGCCCTTCAATCGCAGGAACGCGACATTCGGCTCCTCTGCCTCCCACTGCGTGCCTTCGAGCCGCCGAAACTCTTCTTCGGCCCAGGACAGTCGCCCTGCGCGTTCGAGCTCAGCACGAAGCTTGTCGCGCAGCGGCAGCAGATAGAGCGTGTCGAGTGCGGCGTAGTCCAGCATGTCCTGCGACAACGGGCGCATGGACCAATCGGCGCGCTGATGCTTCTTGTCGAGCTTCAGCCCGAAGTA
>JBKJRV010000225.1:0-3984 GCA_046593115.1 Gemmatimonadaceae bacterium | reverse complement strand
TTTCTGCTTGCGTCGTTCAATCCGGCGCCAGCACTGCCGACCACACCGAAGACGGCGAGCGCGAGCCCCGCAACATCGATGATCGACAGTGCTGGCGCCGGATTGAACGACGCAAGCAGAAACGGCACGGAGAACACCGCGACCAGCACGGCCTGCAGCTCGAAGAAAAGCAGAAATTTAAGCGGGCCGGGCCAACGAAGGCGCAGCGCGCCATAGCGGGCGTCCTCTGCGGGATGATGCCGGATCACGCGAACCAGAATGTACGTGCCCAGCCGAAGGCTCCATGCGGTGCCGATCGCCGCAAACAGCCACTTCCGCGGCCCGATCCCGGGACCGGCCCATGCGTATAACGGAGCGAGGATCGCCACACCGTACGAGAACGCCACATCGAGCAGGCCGTAGTTTCTGATGCGCACGCTGATCGCCCAGGTCACCGCGAAATAGATGGCAGCGATGGCGAGGCCCGCGGCGAACAAGGCAATCATCGCACGATCAGTGGCGCGCGGCGCATGCCCTCGGCCAGCCGGCGGATGGGCATGCGCAGCGTGTAGTAGAGCGCAACTGCGAAGACCGGCGCGACGAGGCACCACACAACGATCCCCGCCACGGCAATCAGTCCGAAGTCACCAAGGAACTTCGCCGTGTCATCGCGAAACCGGTCGACAAGCATCGGAATAGACAGCGGCAGGTGCGGACGCCCAAGCAGCATTTCGCCTGCGCGGTAAAACGGGAGGAGGGTGACCAGCTGCGCGGGGTAAACCAGGTAGTTCACCAACTGGATGATCGGCTGGTTGAGCCGCAGCCGCGCCGCTGCGATCCCGCACAACAACGTAGTTGCGCCAAGGATCGGGAAGATGCCCAGCACGATCCCGAGGGCGATCGTGAGCGCGATCGTTTCGGGCGTGGTGCCCTGCTGCAGCTGTCCCGCGATCGGCGCGATCACACGGCGCTTCCAGAAGGAGGCTCGTGGCGATGTCAGTGCCGCTGGGATCCCCGAGAACAGAACGTCGTTCACCAGTTGTGGTGCAAAGTCCGGTTGTTGGGCCGCGTATAGACCGCCTGCACGACGCTGATGTTCCGGGTCGCGAAAGCAGCTTCGCAATACTGAAGATAGTAGTTCCATTTGCGGACGAACCGCTCATCGAAACCGAGCGCGCGCACGCCGCCAAGACGCGTGTTGAACCGCTCCCACCAGACGTGAAGTGTCCGCGCGTAGCTGGCGCCGAAGTCCTCGAGGTCGTGCAGGAACAAATCGCCGGTCCGATTCAGTGCGTCGTTCACCCGGCCGACGCTCAGCAACAATGATCCGGGAAAAATGTGCTTTTGAATCCAGTCCACTCCGCTCTTCAGTTCGTCGTGACGCGAATCGGGCACGGTGATGTACTGCAGCCCAACGAGCCCGCCGGGTTTGAGCAGCTCGTGGATTTTCGCGAAGTAGGTCTCGAGAAAGCGATCGCCGATGGCTTCCATCATTTCGATGGATGCGATCTTGTCGTACTGGCCCGTGAGCGTGCGGTAGTCCGCCAGCTGAACTTCCACCCGGTCGGAGATCCCCTCCCTGGCAAACCGGTCGACCGCATACGCATACTGCGCTTCCGAAATGGTCACCGTCGTCAGTCGACAGCCGTAGGTGTTCACCGCGTGCGACGCGAAACCGCCCCACCCGCTCCCGATCTCGAGCACATGATCGGTGGGCTGCAGGCGGAGCTTCCGGCACAGGGCGTCGTACTTGGCCACCTGCGCGCACTCCAGTGACTGCCCCGACTCGGTGAA
Organism: Gemmatimonadaceae bacterium; assembly: GCA_046593115.1. Taxonomy (GTDB): domain Bacteria; phylum Gemmatimonadota; class Gemmatimonadetes; order Gemmatimonadales; family Gemmatimonadaceae; genus JBKJRV01. The sequence continues at coordinate 2,211 of JBKJRV010000225.1, read as the reverse complement.
GTAGGCGCTCGAGTAGGTCATCGTCGAGTCGAGCCAGAGCCGGTAGAACTCATTCCCGAGATCGTAGTGCTCGGCGATGTTCCGGCGACTCGTGGCCAGGCTGTTCGGCCGAACCACATGGAGGAGACGGTTGTACGACTTCAGCAGGTTAAGCGCGAACCCCCGCGCCTTTGATCCCGACATGGCGGGCGAGTGCTCGACGTTGAGCACGGCCCACGCGATCACGCGCGAGATACTGTCGGTCTCCCAATCGCCGTCCACGTAGCTCTCGCCGAACCCGACGTCGCCGAACAGGACGCACTTCTGGAAGAAGTCGTGATTCACCACGCGGATGTACGCGCTCACCTCCGACCCAGGCGTCCCGACCACCAGCGTGTCGCCGTCGGGCAGGTCAAGTCGGAGGCAACCTGCAGTCATTGCGCCGAGCGCATCGAGGACAAGGTGCTGGTAGAGTCCGCGCGACACGCGAGTCGGCGCGATGGCGAAACGGCTCTGCCGCGCAGACGTACTGTCGTTCATGAGTTCATGCCCGAAATGGGGACGTGCGGCCTGAGGATGCCGCGCTGGAGTGCGGGATTCGCCGCCTTGCGGTGCCACGGCACACGCTTGAGCCAGAGCATTGCGGCGTGGGCATGAATCAGCCCGATCACCTTGAGCGTGATCAGCGGATACTTGATGGACATCCACGCGAGACTCGCCGTCGTGAGCGGCGTGCGCTTGCCGACGAGCGAAGTGAGAAGGACGGGCGCATCGCCGTCGCGCTCGTTGATCTGCACGTCGATCCGGTCACCGGGTATGCGAAGCGTGAACTCAAGGGTCAGGTCGAGCGCTGAGAACGGCGAGACGTAAAAATGTTTCGGCGCCGTGAGGCGGAACGCACCATCTTCGTCGGCATGCTCGAGCAGGTACGGCTTCAATTCGCCATACGTATTCCCCACCTCGGCCACGGCACAGAGCGGCCTGCCGTGCGCGCCATGGCAGAAGTAGAACGAAACCGGATTGAAGATGTGACCGAGCACCCGCGGCAACGTCACGAGCGTGATCCGCCCGTCTGCCGGAATGCGGATTCCTTCGCCTGCGAGCCAGGCGACCACGTTCTGCCTGACGGACGCGCGTTCCAGACCGGGCAACGTCAAGTGGTCACGATCACGAAAAGCATACAGGTTGGCCCGATTGCGGCTGAAAATCGGGATGCGGACTGCCACCGTATCCACTTCGTCGAGGTCGAGCGCGAACATGAAGATGCGATGGCGGAAGTGATACACTTTCGGCGACAATCGATGGTGCATCACGCGACACTCGTACAGGCAGGAGTTCATGCCCAGATCGCCGCGCCGGTTACCGCGCGCGCGCACTCGAGACCACTCGTGAAGCCATCCTCGTGAAAACCGTACTTGAACCAGGCGCCGGCGTAGTACGTGTTCTGATCCGCGCCGAGCCGGTTGAGCTGCGGCAGCTCGCGCTGAGCGGCAATGGCGGCCGTATCGAACAGCGGGTGCGCATACTCGATTCGTTCGAGTACGTTGGCGGGAGCGATCCGGTCATGGCTGTTAAGCGACACGAAGTAGTCCTTGCGGCGCGACACGCCCTGGAGGCTATTCATCCAGTAGTGGGTGGTCGGCAACACGCCGCCGTCCTGCGCTTCGTCAATCCGGTAGTTCCAGCTCGCCCAGCAGCGGCGCGTGCGCGGCATGAATGAGGCATCGGTGTGCAGCGTCGCGGTGTTCTGCTGGTATTTGAATGCCCCGAGCAGCCGTCGCTCCTTGTCTGTCGGGTCGGCAAGGAGCGCGAGTGCCTGATCGGCATGACACGCAAATATCACTTTGTCGAACTCCCGCACGCCCGCCGCTTGCGTGGCAATCCGCACACCGGCACCGCGCCGCTCCACGCGGACCGCGCGGTTCTTCAGCTGAACCCTGCCGCCCAGCGGTTCGGTGATCTTCGTGACGTACGATTTCGCGCCATTCACGACCGTGTACCACGGATGTTGCGTGTCCATGCCAAGGAACCCGTGGTTGTGCCAGAAGCGCAGCAGCGTCATCGCCGGAAATCGCAGCATCCGATCCGGCGGCGTGCTCCACACCGCGCTCGCCATCGGCACAAGGAACCGGTTCAACATGTCATCACCATAGCCACGCTCGGCCACGTACTCGCCCAGCGTGTGACCCGCCCATCGCGGCTCGTCGAGCGCCCCCACCGCCTCACGATTGA
>JBKJRV010000204.1:0-5091 GCA_046593115.1 Gemmatimonadaceae bacterium | reverse complement strand
GAGGACCACTTCGGCCTGGAAGACGTGAAGGACCGCATCCTGGAATTCCTCGCGGTGCGTCAGCTCCGCGCGCAGGAGCTTGCCGACGAAGTGAAGAAAACCGGCGAATATCCGGCGATCAAAATGCGTCCCAACCGGGATGATGCGAACACGCAGCTGCATCCTAATGAGCCCGATGATCACAAGATCACGGACACCAAGGAAGCGAAGGCACGCGTCATGGCGAAGGGACCGATCCTGCTGTTCGTCGGTCCGCCCGGCGTCGGCAAGACATCGCTCGCCAAATCCATCGCCCGTTCACTCGGCCGCGAGTACGTGCGCGCGGCACTCGGCGGCGTTCGTGACGAGGCCGACATTCGCGGTCATCGCCGCACCTACGTGGGTGCCATGCCGGGTCGGATTATCCAGGGAATGAAGCAGGCCGGCGCCAAGAATCCGGTGTTCCTGCTCGACGAGGTGGACAAGCTTGGGCAGTCGTTCCAGGGTGATCCGTCTAGCGCCTTGCTCGAAGTACTCGATCCGGCGCAGAACGACACCTACACCGACCACTACCTGAATATTCCGTTCGATCTGAGCGAAGTGCTGTTCATCGCGACGGCGAACTTCATTCAGAACATTCCCGGGCCGCTGCTTGATCGCATGGAAGTTGTCGATTTTGCCGGCTACACCGAGCGGGAGAAGGCGGAGATCGCAAAGAAGTACCTGTTGCCGAGGCAGCTGGAGGAGTCGGGGCTGTCGAGCAGAAACGTGTCGTTCACCGACGAGGCCGTCATGGCCATCGTGAGCAAGTACACGAGGGAGAGCGGCGTTCGTCAGCTCGAGCGGCAGATCGGTGCAGTTGCGCGAAAAATCGCGCGGAAGCTCGCCACGGGTCAGGCCGATGATCTTGCCGTCACTGCCGATGACGTACGAGAGCTGCTGGGCCGTCCGAAGGTGCACCCGGAGCGGGCGAACGAGGAGAACGAGATCGGCGTCAGCACCGGCATGTATTACACGCCGGCCGGTGGCGACATCATGTTCGTCGAGGCGGCGATCCGGCGGTTGTACGCCAACAAGTCGAGCGACGAAGTCGTCCAGGTCAGTGGCTACGGCAACGTGTCACTCATTCTGACGGGACAGTTGGGTGATGTGATGAAGGAGTCGGCGCGCGCTGCGCTGACGTATGCGGCCACGCACGCCTCTACGCTCAAGATTCCGGAAGACCGGCTGGGCTCCATCGAAGTGCACATCCACGTTCCGGCTGGCGCTATTCCGAAGGATGGACCGTCCGCGGGCACCACGATGTCCACCGCGATGGTGTCGGCGATGTCGGGGCGTCCGGTGCGAAAGGATGTCGCGATGACCGGTGAGATCACGCTGCGCGGGCGCGTGCTGCCGATCGGTGGCGTGAAGGAGAAGGTGCTCGGAGCGCACCGCGCGGGGATTACCACGATCATTCTGCCCAAGCAGAACGAGGCGGACATGGAGGACATTCCGGATGAGGTCCGGAACTCGCTCAAGTTCCACTGTGTGTCCACCCTCGACGAAGTGTTTGACATCGCGCTGATGCCTGAAGTGACTCCCATCGCGCCGGTGAAGAAGACGCTTCTCGAAAAGGATGAGGAACGCGCCGCGATCATGTCAGGTGCACCTGCGGCAGCGAGTGCTCTTAAGCCTGCCGGGGTCTGAATTCTGGAGGACTGATACGATCGGGTACTGATAACGGTTCGTATCTGGGAAGGGCGCCGCACTTGCGGCGCCCTTTTTAATGACGGCGGGTGCGCTGCCAGGGCATTTGCAGCGTCAACATCCAGCGGTTCTCCGCGTTCCCGGGCTCGGTACCGGGAAGGAAATATTCGGTATACCGATTGGCCGCCGGCGTCGAGTCATTCGCGGGCATCGCGGTGGCACGGTCGAGCTCTAGTGCGATGATGTCCAGTGGCGGGAGCCAGGAGCCAGCCGAGCGACCGCGGTAGTAGTGCGCCATCATCTGCGCCCAGATGGGTGCCGCCAGCGTGCCGCCGGCTGCGCCCGGCGTGATGGTTTTCGGGGTATCGAAGCCGAGCCACACTCCGCCGACGAGCTCGGGAGTCATGCCGATAAACCAGACGTCGGTGTTGTCATTGGGCGTGCCTGTCTTGCCCGCGGCGGGGATGTGCGCAGGCAGGATGCGTCTGACGGACGTGGCGGTACCTCGCTCGACCACGTCACGCATCATGTCGCGTACAATCCACGCGACCCGCGGATCGATGACACTGTCGCTGACCGCGGGAGGCGCTGTCCACAGCGTCTTGCCGGTTCGATTCTCAATGCGCGTGATGAAGCGCGGCTCCACGGTTCGTCCAAGGTTGGCGAACGGCGCAAAGGCGGTGATCAGCTCCATCGGTCGCACGGCAGACGCGCCAATCGCACTGGATGGATAGGGCGCTACAGTGCTCCTGATTCCGAAGCGACGTGCGAGCGCGGCGACGCTGTCCATCCCCAACTGCTGGCCGAGTTGCACCGCGACCGGATTGCGCGAGCGGACCAGTGCGTCCCTGAGGCTCATGGCGCCCAGGAACTGGCCGTCCGCGTTTCCGGGCTCATATAGCTGTCCGTCAGGCAGCGTGATGACGATAGCGGTATCGGCCACCGGCGCGCTCGCCGGCACGCCCTCGCGAATGCCCAGCGCGTAGACGAAGGGCTTGAACGCCGAGCCGGGCTGACGGACGGCGTTCAGTGCGCGGTCGAACGGCGACATCCGGTAGTCGCGTCCGCCAACATGCGCGAGCACGTCACCGGTGAATGGATCCATGACCACCACCGCCGCCTGGAGATACGCCGGGCGGCCGGAGGTCGTGGACGCGAGCGTCACATGGCGGTAGCCCGCGCGCCCTTCGATCGCCGTCGTTCCCTCAGCGACGGCAAGCTGCGCGGCCCGCTGAAGCTCGGCGTCGAGCGTGGTAAACACTCGCACCCCTTCTGTGAGCGCGATCCCCGCTCGCTCGGCCTGAATGCGCACGGCGTTTACGAAATAGTCGGCCGACGCCGCCAGTCCGCGGTTAGGCGCAACGGTGACTGGCTCACGCTTCGCCGCGTCGGCCTGCGCGGGCGTGATGTACTTCTGCTGGGCCATGAGCGCGAGGACCAGGTCGCGACGAGTCTTCGTGCGGTCGGGGTGATCGATGGGGTTGTAGAGGGCCGGACCCTTGGGCAGCGCCGCGAGCGACGCTGCTTCGGCCAGCGAGAGCCGAATCGCCGTCTTCCCGAAGTAGTGCCGCGCGGCCGATTCGATACCAAACCAGCCATGCCCGAACGGAATCTGATTGACGTAGGCCTCCAGGATCTGCTCCTTGGAGTAGTGCTTCTCCATCTCCCGGGCTGCCTGCTGCTCACGCAGCTTGCGCATGGGGCTCTTGTCGGTGCGATCGATAACGTCAGGGTGCATGTTGCCGACGAGCTGCTGCGTGATCGTGCTGGCGCCGCGCCGGTCGCCGAGGATGTTGTCCTTGATCGCCCCCGCGATGCCGATGACGTCGACACCATCGTGCTCGTAGAAGCGCTGGTCTTCAACCGCGACGAATGCCTGACCCACGTATTTCGGCAGCGTGCGGAGGGCGACGCTCGTCCGATTCTCGCGACCGAATTCGCCGATGAGTGAGCCATCACGCGCGAACACGAGCGACGCCTGAGGAGGCTGGATGAGGCGCCATGGCTCGGTGGCGGCCGGCGTCTGCTGAGCGGCGACGTCGCGGGCGACCAACCACATCGCGGCGAGCGCGGCAACACGAAATCGCATGACGAATGTTACAGGGTCGAGTGCCTGCCGGCACGGGTGCACGGGCCACGTCGAGGGAAGGCGTTGCTCGCGGAGCGCGCCGGCGTCATCGTTGTACCATGGCACCGATCATTCAACTGGCGCTCGCGCAGTTCAAGGCGCATAAGGGCGACTATCCCGCAAACCTCCGCAGGTTGAGGGAGATCTTTGCGCAGACCGACGCCATGGAGCCGCGCCCGCATGTGCTGCATTTTCCCGAGACCGCCCTCACCGGCTATTTCGTCGAAGGCGCCGTGCGCGATCTCGCGCTCACTGCCGGCTCTCTCGCTGAAGACCTCGACCGGGCGTACCGGAGCGCCGTCAGCTCTCCGCGGCCGCTGGATGTCGTGATCGGGTTCTATGAGGTCTGGCAGAATACCCTCTACAACAGCGCGATGTACGTCACGCTCGGCACCGGAGACCCGGTCGTCCGGCACGTGCATCGCAAGAACTTTCTGCCGACGTACGGGCTATTCGACGAGGAGCGTTTCGTAGAGCGCGGTCATGACATCGCGGCCTTCGATACGCCGTGGGGACGCGCGGCGATGCTGGTGTGCGAAGATGCGTGGCACAGCCTCACCGCGACCATCGCGGCACTCGACGGTGCGCAGGTCATCTTCGTCTCCGCCGCCGCGCCCGCCCGCGGTGTCTGGCCGCGCGAGGACGCGGTGCCCGGACCCGCGAGCAGCGCGCGGTGGGAGCGACTGATTCGCGACATCGCTGAAGAGCATGCCGTGTTCGTCTCCTACTGCAATTTGGTCGGTAACGAAGGCGGAAAGGCGTTCGCCGGCGGGGGGATCGTCGCTGGTCCCAAGGGCGATCTGCGTGCGCGTGGCCCGACATGGGAGGAGGCGCTGCTCACCGCCCCGGTCGACCTCGGTGACATCACGCGGTCGCGCGCCGATATGCCCTTGCTGTCCGATCTTCGCACGGCGATGCCGCACCTGCGCCTCCTGCTGGAAGGCGACCGGCACTCCGCACGGTTGCCGGCGGAGTTCGATCCCGCCGTGGCACACCCCGATCACGCGCTGGTCCACCCGGAGCCGGGAGTGGTGGCATCCGGTCCACTGCCCATCGTACGCGCCGGGAACGACGCTGGCGGCCCGCCGCCGCTCGCGATTAACGCCGAGATGGTGGAGTCATGGCTGATTCAGTTCATCCGCGATGAGATTCATCAGCGCGGGTTCACCAAGGCCATCGTCGCGATTTCCGGAGGTGTGGATTCCGCGGTCACCGCATACCTGGCCGCCCGCGCTCTGGGCGCCGGGAACGTGGTGGGGGTTCGTCTGCCATACCGGACGTCGAGTCCGGACAGC
>JBKJRV010000020.1:0-5007 GCA_046593115.1 Gemmatimonadaceae bacterium | reverse complement strand
TGGTCGCGGAAGCGCACGCCCTTGACGACGCGTCCATCGCGCACGTCGAGACAGACGATCAGACGTCGCGTCAGCACCGTCAGGCCGTCGGTGATTGAGGGCGCGAGGTCGACACCGAGCCCTTGGTGGAGAACACCGTGTCATGCTGGACGATGGCATCACGGACCGCGAGGCCAAGCGCCTTGAACGAGGCTTCCACGATGTGATGTCGGTCGGTGCCCCGGAGCACCCGAACGTGCAGCGTGCAACCCGCATGCTCGGCGAAGGAACGCATCCAGTGATCGTACAGGTCGCTCGGGATGGGGCCTTCATAGAAGAACCTTCCGCCGAGGTCGAGGGCAACGTGAACGACGGCGTCATCCATGGGAATCGTGCGGTCGCCATACCGGGCGGCGGCGAGCGGCACGATGTCCGCCAGTGCCTTGCCGATGGTAATCGCTACATCCTCGACGATGTGGTGACGGTTGTCGCCCGTTGCGGAGATATCGAGATCGAGGCCCGAGTATCGGGCAAACGTCACGAGCATGTGGTCCAGAAACGGAACCGTAGTGGAAACCTTCGCCGTACCCGTTCCTTCGCGGAGCTCCACGCGAATCTGCGTTTCGCGGGTTTCTCTCGAGACCACACTCATGAATTGAAACTCCTCGCGGTCTTGCGCGGGTCCAGGGTTCGCGTGTACAGCGCCATGCCGAGGACGGCGGCGCCAATCCCGATTGTCTCGAGCGTCTGCAGGTCAGCCATGGTCGTGATCCCGCCAGAGGCCTGGATGGAAAGGTCACTCACTGCGACCACGTCACGCATGAGGTCGAAGTCGGGGCCGGTGAGGCGGCCCTCCTTGTGAACGGCGGTGACAAGAACGGCTGCGAGTGGCAACGCGGCCATCGAAAGGACGACATCGGTCACCAGATTGCCGGTGGCACTCTGCCAACCACGTGTGACCACAACGCGCTCCGCAGTGTCGGCCGCGACCACAATGCATCCCGGAAAACGCGCGGCGGTTTCAGAGAGCCACGCCGGATCCTCCAGCGCGCGCGTCCCCACGACGACACGTTGCGCTCCCAGGTCGAGCACGCGTTCCATGGCGTCCGTGTCGCGAATGCCGCCGCCAACCTGACAGCGAAGCCGCGACTCGCGCACGATCTGCGCGACGAGTGGAGCGTTCGAGCCTCGTCCGGTAGCGGCGTCGAGATCGACGATATGCAGGTCTTGAAAGCCGGCGGCCTCCCATTGCAGCGCCACCGCAAGCGGATCGGCAATGCGGATGGCCTCGGCGTCATACGAGCCGCCGATGAGCTGCACGCATGCCCCATCGCGAAGATCGAGCGCAGGGATTGCCAGCATCAGCGGCCACCCGCGGCTGCGGGTTCGCCCGACACTGCTTCATCGAGCCAGCGCTGAATCCACTCCACTCCGGCGCGCGAGCTCTTTTCCGGATGGAATTGCACGCCGACCGCACTGCCAACCCGAATAGCGGACGGAAACCGATCGCGTTCGTGTGTGGTCCAGGCGATGACGGAACCCGGATGTCCTGGTGCGTCACGACACACGAAGCTGTTGGCGAAATATGCGATATCCAGACTCCCGGGAGGGAACAGCGGGTCGTCCACGACTTCGAGCTCCAGCCCGTTCCAGCCGATCTGCGGCACGCGCTCCGCGCTAATGCGTGAGACTCGACCGCGGGCGAGGCCGAGTCCTTCGCCAGGTCCTTCGTCGCTGCCTTCGAAGAACAGCTGCATGCCGAGGCAGACGCCGAGTGTGGGCAGGCCGGAGATGATGCGCTCACGCATCGCGCTCCGTCCGGGCGCGAGTCGTTCCGCAGCGTGGGCAAATCCCCCAACACCGGGAAGTACAATGGCCTCGGCTTCGATGGCTCGCAGCGGATCGGTGTCTACACGCAGCTCGATGCCTTCACGCTCCAGCGCCTTGAAGAGCGAATGGATGTTGCCGGCACCGTAGTCGAAAATGGAAACGATCACTTTGACGCTCCAAGCGCGGAGCGGAGTGCGCCCAGGCACTCGTCCATCAACCCCCACGGACCGACGCTGATCCGAAGCGCATCTCCGACGATGGGAAGCCGTTCGAACGGACGCACCGCGACGCCGAGCTCCCGCATCGATCGCGCGAGTGACGCGGAGTCAGGAACGGGCACAAGCAGAAAGTTGGCCAGGGACACCACCGGGTGGAGACCGAGCGACTGGAGTTCCGTGAAGAGGCGTTCACGGGACGCGACGTCTTCGGCGACGGTGGACTGCACCCAGTCCAATCCGTCGCGGAGCGCGGCGAGGGCAGCGCGCTGTGCGGGGCCGCTCACTTTGTAAGGGCCGCGCGACTTTTCCACTTCCGCAACGATCGAAGGTGCGCCAACGGCGTAGCCGACACGAAGCCCGGCGAGCCCGAAGGCTTTCGAGAGCGTACGCGTGATGAGGACGCGTGCATCCGTCGCGGCCTGATGACAGAGGCTCTCTCCGCCGTACTCGATATACGCCTCATCGACAATGACGAGGCCGGGCGCCCGGGCAATCAAGCTCGCGAGTGCATCAGGGCTCGCGAGGGTCCCCGAAGGATTGTTCGGCGAGCAGACATAGATGATACGCGCGCCGGTAGCGATGAGTGCATCGACATCGATGGAAAAATCACTGCGGTACGGCACTGCGACAGACTGAAGCCCATTCATCTTCGCAAAGATCGGGATCATCGGGAACGTGGGCGACGGAAAAGCGATCGTGTCGCCAGGTTCCGCGAACGCGCGGATAGCAGAGTCGAGGACATCGTCGGAGCCGCAGCCGGTGACGATGTTCCCGGCGCTCACCCCGACATAGGCCGCAAGCTCCTGCTTGAGTTCTGCGGCGTACAGGCTCGGGTAGCGGGTGACGGTGGAGGCATCGACGGTGTGAAGGGTCGCGGCCGCCGACGGGGGCATGCCGTGCTGGCTGGTATTGTCGGAGAGGTCAATGCGACTGGCCGTACGATTCGGTGCGTACAGCTCGATCTCGCGATACGACTGGCGTCCGAGTGTGGCGGCGGCCTTGCCGGTCACGGAAGTCATGAGGCCAGCCACTGGCGAGCGGCGTCGGCATGGGCGGGCAGGCCTTCTGCATCGGCAAAAACGGCGACGGCGGGCGCGAGCGAAGCGGCGGCGTGAGCGCTCACCCGCTGGTACGTGGTCCAGCGAACGAAATCGAATGGGGAGAGACCCGAACGAAGGCGGGCGAGCCCGCCGGTAGGCAGCACGTGATTGGCTCCCGTCATGTAATCACCGAACGCCACCGACGAGTGTTGTCCGAGGAACACCGTACCAGCATTCCGGAGTCGCGCCAGAACCCCAGCCTGTCGATCTTCGTCGATCGCGAGCAGCAGATGCTCGGGTGCGTACCTCCCGGAAAATTCGACGGCCTCATCGTAGCTGTCTGCGAGCAGGATGCCTCCGTTCCGCATGAGCGATTCCTGAATGATGGCGCGGCGCTCTTGCGAGGGAAGCAGATCGATGATCTCGTCCGCTATCGCGGTGGCGACCGCCTGTCCCAGGCATATCACGATGACGGCGGCTCGCGGATCGTGCTCCGCCTGTGCAAGTACTTCGCGCGCGACAACGGACGGATCGGCGTGCGTATCGGCGATGACCAACAGCTCGCTCGGACCGGCCGGAGTATCGGTTGCGACCAATCGCGCGACCTGCTGCTTCGCCTCTGTTACGTATGCGTTGCCCGGTCCCACGATCACGTCCACGGGCTGCACCGTCGCCGTGCCGTAGGCCATGGCGGCAATGGCACCGGCGCCTCCGATCGCAAATACGGCGTCCACGTCCGCGAGCGCGGCCGCAGCCAGCACGGCCGGTGAAGGGAGCCCATTCGCTCCTGGCGGTGAGCACACGACAACGCGCCGCACACCTGCGATTCGCGCAGCCACCGCGCCCATGAGCAAGGAGCTGGGATACGCGGCCCGACCGCCAGGAGCGTAGACACCTGCGCTTGCCAAAGGATCAGGACGCCGGCCAATCAGCACGCCGGGCTCGGTTTCGGTTTCCTGACTGGTGGGATGAAAAGCGCGATGCGCGGTGGCGATGTTGTCGCGAGCCCTTTCCATTGCCTGGCGGAGCGCGGGGTCGAGGTGCGACAGGGCATCGCGACAGATATCCATGTCCACGGCCAGGGTAGCGACTTCGGCTCCGTCGAACTCGAGGGCAAACCGACGCAGTGCGACATCGCCATCCTCGCGAACGGCACGAATGATCGCAGTGGTCTGTGCCTGAATCAGCTCGTCTCCCGCACTGACCCGATCGAGCAGCAAGCGCCGGCTGGCCCTGTCCAGATCAGCGAGGCGTCCTGTGAACCGGAGCTGCAGTGCGGAACTCGGACGATTGGGCGCCGTCATGCCATCAGCCGCTCGATGCGCGTCACGAGAATGCCCTGCGCGCCCAGCGCCTTCAGCGCGGCGGCGGTGCGATAGACGGCGTTGGCGGGAACCACTGCGTGCACCGCGACATAGATACCGCCGTTCATGATGTCAACGATGGTCGGCCCGTTCAGTCCGGGAAGCACCTGCTTGACCTCACCGAGATGTTCCCGGGGCACATTCGCCATGAGGTAGCGTTTCCCGCGTGCCCGGAGCACCGATTCCAGCGCGTCGGACAGGCCGGCGAGCGCGGGACCGGCATCGGGCGTGCGGGGGCTGCCCGACTTGCCGCACCGGATAAGTCGTGCGCTCGACTGCATTACCGTCTCGATCTCGCGAAGGCCATTCACCTTGAGCGTGGATCCAGTGCTCGTGATGTCGACGACGATGTCGGCGATGCCGAGGTGGGGTGCGATCTCCGCGGCACCGGACACCGGGACGAGATCGAGCGCGATCCCCTCCTTGTCGAAGAACCGACGTGTGATGACCGGAAAGGACGTCGCGACGCGAGGCGAATTGCGAATATCCCCAAGCGCACGGATGTCGCTGTCATCGCGAACCGCGATGACGAGCCGGCAGCGGCCAAATTCCAGATCGAGCAGCACATCGAGGTCG
>JBKJRV010000034.1:0-5437 GCA_046593115.1 Gemmatimonadaceae bacterium | reverse complement strand
CTCGGCTCACTCCGATATCGATCTCGACCACATCGCCATCCTCGAGGCGGCCCACGCCGGCCGGTGTTCCGGTGGCAATGAGATCGCCGGGCTCGAGTGTCATGATGGCCGAAATGTACTGGAGCAACATCGGGATCGAGAACACCATTTCCGTCGCCCTGCCGCGCTGGCGCTCCGTTCCGTTCACTCGCGTCACCACTTCGAGCGTGGATAGATCAGCAGGCGCCGGCGCCTGCTCACCCACGGCGCAGAACGTGTCGAAACCCTTGGCGCGTGCCCACTGGCCATCCTTCTTCTGAAGGTCCCGGGCCGTCACATCGTTCAGCGCAACAACGGCACGGACGGCACCCTCGACATCACGCTCGGTTGCGAGCCGCAGCCGTCGTCCGATGACCAGTCCGATCTCGCCTTCGAACTCGACCTGGCCCGAAACGGCAGGCAGGACAATGGTCTCGTCGTTTCGAATGATGCTCGACGGAGGCTTGAAGAAAAGGAGCGGCTCGACGGGCACGTCGTTGCCCAGCTCGGAGGCGTGCGCGCGGTAGTTGCGCCCGACGCAGACGATCTTGGAAGGCTGAAACGCCATCAGAACACTGAGCTCCTGTTTTTGGTATCAGACGAAATTTACTCTCCCGCCGCAAAGAACGCCGTAATCTCGCCACGCAGCTGAGCCCACGGAGCCACCAGCCGTTTTGCCGGCGGCAGCGAGTCGAGCAGAAATCGCCCATACTTTCGTCTGACCAGCCGCGGATCGCAGAGCACGACGACGCCACGATCGGTGGCCGTTCTGATCAACCGCCCGAACCCCTGTTTCAAACGCAGCGACGCGTGCGGCAACATGTACTCGGAGAACGAATCGCCGCCACGCGCATCGATGGCTTCGCAATGTGCCGCCGTGATGGGCTCCGTGGGGACGCGAAATGGCAGCCGCGCGATCATGAGCACTCGCAGCGCCCGGCCGGGAACGTCCACTCCCTCCCAGAACGAGGCGGTCCCAAGCAGAATCGCGTTGCCGGCTTCGCGGAAGCGCTGCAGGATCACGTCACGCGAATCATCACCGTGTACGAGTAGCACGTACCGGCGGTCGAGGCCGCGGCTGCGCACCGCGTCCGCCATGCGGCGCACATCCGTATGGCTGGTGAAAAGAACGAACATCCCGCCACCCGAGGCTTCCGCGAGGTCCTTCACGATCGCCGTCACACCGCTGAAATGCGCATCGGCGTTCTCGTTCGGCGCCGGGAGGTCAGTCGGTATCGCGACGACCGCCTGCGTCGCGTACTCGAACGGCGAGGGATACACCGCGGTCACCGGTTCCACTTCGGGCTCATCGAGTCCAAGGCGCGAGGACAGGAAGCTGAAATTCCCGTCGGTCGCCAGGGTCGCGCTCGTAACCACCGCGGTGGTCAGCCGCTTGAACAGATCCTCGCGAAGAATTGGCGCCAGGTCCAGAGGAACACTCGACACCGCCACGTTGCGGTCCATGCTTTTCGTTTCGAGCCACCGCACCGCGGGCGCGCTGCCGGCGGCCGGAGCAAGCGCCTGCCTGAGCGTATCGCCCGCCGCCTCGAGGCGACGGGAGACGCCGCGCATCTCGTTGAGCACTACCAGCAGACTGTCGTCGGGATGTTCACTGGCTTCGAGGCGCTCCCGGACCAGCCGAAGCCCTTCACGCAGGAACCCGATCTCGCCGACGACATCGTCGAGCGCTACGCGAAGCCCGCCCATCCAGATGGGATGTGCGTCGAAATCGTGCGTGAGCCGAAGCGTGCGCACTCCTTCACGCGCCAGCAGCGCCTCCAGCAGATCGAAGATAAGCTCGGACTTTGCCCGCACGGCACTGGCGGCGGGAAAGAGTCGCGCGTTGAGGAGGTCCATGCTCGCGGTGCTGTAGAGATCGTTCTTTCCGGCCAGACGCGAGCCAAGCGTCGGAAGCAGTCCCTTGCCATGTCGCTCGAGACGGTTGAACAGTCGCTGGAGCATTCGGCGGGTGATGGTGCCGCCAAGGTGCTTGGCGGCCGCGTCTTCCAGGTGATGACCCTCGTCAATAATGAGGCGGTCATACGCAGGGAGCACGGCGGCCTCCTCCCAGTTCTGTGATATGCGCCGGACTGCGATGTCCGCCATGAGCAGATGGTGATTGACCACGATGACATCGGCCTGTGCCGCCGTACGCCGGGCGGAGAAGACGAAGCATTCGTCGAAGTGCGGACACTTGAGACGAAGGCACAGGTCCGATTCGGCCGCCACTTCGTCCCACACCTCCGGACGCGGCGCCGACGGCAGATCGCCCAGTGAACCGTCCTTCGTCTGCTCCGACCAGTCCACGAGTGCCTGCAGCTCCGCTCGGTGTCCGGCATCGAAGAGCGTCGAGCCCGTGGCGTCGGCCTGCTCGAGTCGCAGCAGACAGACATAGTTGCGCCACCCCTTGAGCATCGCGAAACGAACCGGCTGATCGTCGAGCGCTCTCCGGAGGAACGGAAGGTCCTTGCCGATCAGCTGCTCCTGCAGGTTGATGGTGTTGGTCGATACCACCGTCCGATCCCCGTTCGCCGCGGCCCAGCGAAGCGCGGGCACCAGATACGCCAGCGACTTCCCTACGCCCGTGCCGGCCTCGAGCAACCCGATTCCGCCCAGGTTGTACAAGCGCGCGATGGCTGCGGCCATGTCACGCTGCCCATCGCGATTCTCATAGCGATCGAGCGCGAGCGCGACGCGCCCTTTCGGCCCAAGGTCCTCGCCAATGGCGGTCGCGTCGATCCGGGTCTCGCTCGATGCCCGCGGGACCTCGACGACGACGTACAACTCGCTCGCCTCGTTGTTCACGATGGCGAATCCGATGCCGTCATCGTGCAGCTGTGCCGCTACCTGGAGATCCGCTTCGGAGGGCTCGAGGTCGCCACTGGGATGATTGTGCACCAGGAGCTCGCCGCGACTTGCGAAGCCGGGTAACGCCAGCACGGAACGCGAATCGCCGCGCGCGACGACCCGTGCGGTCTGAATGATCCCCGCATCGTCAACGGAGCACGCGAAGCAGATCTCCCGCCCGCCCGCCAGCCTGATCGCCGTGCGCACCGCGGCCGCAGCGGCTTTCCCCAGGTGCGTCATCGAGGCCGGCGGGTGCTGCGGCCTGACCGGAGACGCGATGGTCAGGTCTTGAGCGGCTTCTTCTTCGCCGCCGGAAAGAGCACGTTGTTCAGGATCAGCCGATAGCCCGGCGAGTTCGCGTGCAACGCGAGATCGGTGGGGGGATTGCCGATCGCGTGCTGTGGATCCTCCGGGTCATGTCCACCCAGGAACGTCCACGTTCCCTTGCCGTAGTCGCCGTGAATGTACTTCACCCAGGGCGCGCCATCCTCAAACGCCAGCACCGTCACACCCGGCTTCAACGACGGCTTCGTGAAGCTTGTCGTCACACCGTAGAAATCCGGGATCACGGTCCGGTGATTCTGCACGAGCATCGATGAAATCGGATCGAACTTGGCGGCGAATCCGAAGAGGGTGTAGGCGCCAAGCGGCTGGCGTCGGCCGGGTACATTGACCTGATGGCCGTCGATGTCGCTCATCGCGTTCACGAACGGCGACTGCTCCAGATGCGCACCCGTGAACGCGAAGGAGCGATCCCATCGCAACTTCGCGTCGACGTCATCGGCGACCGGAGTGCCGTCGGCGAAAGCGAAGGCGATGTCGGTGCCATGGCCCGCGATCGCCAGCTCGAGCGTCTCGGTGGCACCACACATCGCAAACAGAAAGCCGCCGCGTTCAACGAAGCGCCGAATGCGTTCCGCGACTTCCTTCTTGAGGGCAGGCACCGTCGAGAATCCATTTCGCGTCGCGACGCTCTGATTGCGCTGCAGCTGTTCGATGAACCAGGGCGCATTGCGATAGCTCAGATAAAATTTCGAGAGCTGCCCCGTGAAGTCCTCGTGATGCAGGTGCAGCCAGTCGAACTGCGCGAGCGAGTCGGCGAGCACTTCCTGATCCCACACGGTGCTGTACTCGATCCCCGCATACTTGAGTGCCAGCGTCACGGCGTCATCCCACGGCGGCGCGTCCGGCGGCGTGTAGACCGCGATGCGCGGCGCCTTCTCGAGCACGACTGCGTCCATGTTCGCCGTCGACATTTCTGAGCGAATGGCGCCAAGTGCGCTCTGGTCGAGGGCCTCGACCGTGATGCCATCGATCGCCGCGCGCCGGCGCAGCTCGGGGGAGTCCGCCAGGAGAAAGGATCCGCCGCGATAGTGCAGCAACCACTCCGCCGGCAGTCCGTCACGCAGCGCGCTGAACGTCAGCCCGTACGCCTTGAGGTGATTCTGCTGGGCATCATCCATCGGTACGAGGACGCGCTGGGCATGTGCGCGCACCGCCTGTGTGACAAGGATCGCCAGGGCGAACACTGCGCCACGCCGCAAGCCGCGAAACACGGCACACATGAAGTCGGTCGAGCGCGGGCGAGGCATGATGTAATATGCGTACCGGGCGCGAACGCTCATAGTTCCGGCGCGCAGCGCCAAGTTCCGGCGCGCAGCGGCGGCGCATGGCCCTTGACCCTCCCGCAGGCGCCATTCAGCTTTCGCATTCCGTCACCGCCGGCCGGTTGGGTCCGCGGTCTCCCCGAGCACAATGGAGTCACTGGTGTCGAGCTACCGCGCGATCGGTCGCGTCAGGACGATGCGCTCATGAAGGGCATCATTCTCGCCGGAGGCGCAGGCACCCGGCTGTATCCGCTCACCCGCGTGATGAGCAAGCAGCTGCTGCCGGTGTTCGACAAGCCGATGATCTATTACCCCTTGTCGACACTGATGCTGGGCGGCATCGGCAACATCCTGCTGATCTCGACGCCCCGTGATCTGCCGCGCTACGAGGATCTGCTCGGCGATGGGAGCCAGTGGGGTATTCGCATCCGCTACGCGCCCCAGCCAGTGCCGAATGGGCTGGCCCAGGCATTCGTGATCGGACGCGAGTTCATCGGCGACGATCGCGTGGCCCTCGTGCTCGGCGACAACATTTTCTACGGCAGCGGACTGTCCTCTATCCTTCGTAGAGTCGCCGAACGTCCGGATGGCGCGACGGTTTTTGGCTACGTCGTCAAGGATCCGGAGCGCTATGGCGTTGCCGAGCTGGGTGCGGATGGGCGCGTCCTCTCTCTCGAGGAAAAGCCGGTCGCACCAAAAAGCTCGATCGCCGTAACGGGATTGTATTTCTACGACAATCAGGTGGTGGACATCGCCGAATCTCTGGCACCCTCTCCTCGAGGGGAGTACGAGATCACGGATATCAATCGGGCATATCTGGAGCGTGCGCAGCTGCACGTCGAAATACTCGGGCGGGGCATGGCGTGGCTCGATACCGGTACCCACGAATCCCTCCAGAGCGCCTCAAACTTCATCGAGATGATCGAGACCCGTCAGGGGCTCAAGATCGCCTGTCCGGAAGAGAT
>JBKJRV010000482.1:0-8683 GCA_046593115.1 Gemmatimonadaceae bacterium | reverse complement strand
CGGCACCTTGATGACTTCGATGCGGAACAGCGCGGAATTCGGATCCTTGTCGGGCGGCAGCCCCACGCAGCCGGCAAGCTCGCTGGGCGAGCGCACCGGCGCTGAGCCCGAAATGTAGATGTAGATGTTCGACGTATCCGCCGGATCCGCGAGTACCGAATGCGTGTGCGAACCGCGACAGGTCTGGACGTTGCCGACGTTCCTCGGATTGCGGACGTCGGTGATGTCGAAGATACGGAGACCCCGCAGGCGGTCCTTGCTGACCGTGTCCTTCACGCCCTCTATGCCGCAGTCGAGCCGGCCGCCGAGCCCTTCTCCGGACACGAAGAGCAGATTGCGGTAGACCGACACATCGCTCTGCGTCGCCGGACACAGCAGTCCCGCTGTCAGAACGGGTTTACGGGGATCACTGATGTCCCACACCAGGTACCCGTTGTAGTTGCCCTGGATGGCATAGTTGCCGCGGAACGCGAGGTCGGAATTCGTGACGCCGAAGAATTCCCGGGGCGGCGTCGTTTTCGAGAGCACCCTCAGGTTCCATACGGCTTCGCCTGCATCCAGGAATCCCGCCCGCAGTGTGGTGCGAGCGTCCGCACGCGGCGCGGCGGCGCGCACGGGAGGGGGTGCGCTGGCGGATGGGGATGTCGAGGATGTGGCGCAGGCCGCAAGTGACAATGCGAGGCCGAGCGACAGTGCGGAACGCGGGTCCTTCATGGAGAGCATCACTGCTGATTTCCACTGGGTGGGAGAGCGTCGAGCATGGCCTGCATGCGCGCGATCTCGGTGGACTGATCGACGTTCACGTCGGACGCAAATTTGAAGACGGTTTCGTTCTGAGCGGCGCCGTAGCTGCCGAACAGTTTCTCCACCATGGAAACAGCGCCACGATGGTGCTGGATCATGAAGGTCAGGAACAGCCGGTCGAACGTGGGGCCTCTCGCCCGGTCGAGCTGTTCCAACTGCTCTTGGGTGAGCATGCCCGGCATGTGCATATCGTGTGCGACGCCGTCCATGGTCATCGACATTCCGGCGTGCGTACGACCCGGAACGGGTTGGTTCCGGTCGATGAGCCACTGCTGCATGTTGACGATCTCGTCCTGCTGTCCGTTGACAATGCGCTCGGCGAGCCGCTGCACCGACGGGTTGGCGCCGTGGCCGGATGCCCAGCCGGCGATCACGAGTGCCTGCGAGTGGTGACCGATCATGCCCGACATGAAGTGAATGTCGGCAAGCGTATAGGGATGTCGAACGCTGTCCGCCCGGGCCCTGGCGATGGCGGCGCCGTCTGTGCGAGCCACCATGGCCGGCTGGGGCGCGGCGGGGGCGGCGCGAGGCGAGGCGCCGATGCATGCGCTCGAGAGGCACGCGACGGACAGTACCGCAAGGGAACGGAGGTCGAGTGATCGTGTCATTGATGGAGCGGTCATCAGGGTTTGGGCGCCGCCAGCCTGCGCTTGATCCGCTCGAGCTCATCGAGCGCCTTCGCGAGATCATCCTTTGTTCGTTGCATCTCTTCGTCGCGCTCCTTGTTGCGCGTCTCCGATTCCGTTCGCGTGACGGTCGTGGCCTTGCTCTGGCGCTCGAGCAGGCCCGCGGTGCGGCGCAGGGTGCGGGCTTCCACATCGTGGGCGCGCGGCAGCGGCGACGCGAGATATCTGTCCAGCGTCTCACCCGCCTGGCGTGGCGACGCATTGGGGTTTGCCGGGTCCAGCCGGAACAGGGCGCGCCAGAAGAGGCACTCGACCCCCTCTGGCGTGTTCGGAAATTCCAGGGCGAAGGTGGAGAGCTGCGTGTCAGCCTGCTCGTACAGCCCGGTGGCGACGGCCGACTGTGCACCCGAGAGCGTGCGGGGCCACGAGCGAGTGCCTGCGGGCGCCATCCAGGCTGGCTTTGAAATGCATCCGGCTGACATCCCGATCACCAGCGCGATGACTGCGAAGCGCCGAGGCAGTCGTGTGCCGTGCGCGCGACCCCTCATTCGCTGATGGCGGCGACACTTTTCGACGTGCGCCGAGGCGAGGCCACGTAGATGGGCAGGGACAGCTCGAACGTTGTTCCCTCGCCGGCAACGCTGTCAACCACGATAGTCCCCGCGTGTGCTTCCACGATCTCCTTGGCGATGGCGAGCCCCAACCCGGTGCCCTTCGCGGACGCCGACAATTGATTGTCGGCCTGGTAGAACTTCTGAAAGATATGCGGCAGCTGCGAGCGCGGAATGCCAGCGCCTGTGTCCTGCACCCGTATCTTCACCGCGTCCCCTTCAGCACCGGCGTCGAGCTGCACCCGGCCACCCTGGTTGGTGAACTTGAATGCGTTCGAGAGCAGATTGCCGAGAACCTCGTTGATGCGATCCTGGTCCCAGGTGACCTCCTCCGGAAGTGACGGGGCCCGGCGCACTTCGAAGGTGACCTGCCGCTGGATGGCCAGCACACTGAAGGCATCGTGCAGCTCATCGAGAAAGGTACCGAGCTTCATTGGTCGCGGATCGAGCTTGCCGCCGCCCGCTTCGAACCGGCTCACGTCCAGCAGCTGCGTGACGAGCCTGCCCAGCGAGCGACACTGGGTCTGGAGCGTGCGGCAGACGTCCTCCTGCCTGGGGCTCAACTCGCCGTAGACGCGTTCGAGAAACAGTTGCACGTACCCCTGAATGACGTTGATCGGCGTTTTCAGCTCGTGCGAGGCAACCGAGACGAATTCGGCCTTGAGCTTGTCCAGCTCCTGGAGCTGCACGGCCATCGCGCGGTAACTGTGCGCGAGCCGGCCGAATTCATCCCGGCGATCGAGTTGCACTTCGAGTCGATGCGTGAAATCGCCCTCGGCCACCGCCTGCATGCCCAGCTCGAGGGCCTTCACCGGACGGGAGATGGCGCGGGTGATCCAGATCGCGATGGCAGCGGTGAGCAGGAGCGCCACCGCGAGCGCCATTGCTGCCGCGCGCTGTGCGTCGTCCGTTTCCCGTGCGGCAGCGTCCACTCGCGCGCGTGTGCGCTCGCGCAACTCCCGCTCGCCGACGGTGATGCCGTGCTGCACCCGGTCCATTGCCGGCTGGAGGGCAGCGGTCGAGATGCTCTCGGCCCTCGCAGGCTGGCTGTCGAGCGCGGCCGCGTACTCCAGCGGTGCCGCGATGGCGATGTCGCCGATGGCATCCCGGATACCGGCGGCAGCGCTGTTGAGAGAGAAGCGACCCAGCGAGTCCACCATCCTCGAGAGCGCCGCGAGCTCGGAGGACATCCGGTCGCGCGTTGCCGCCTGAGGCACGAACAGCAGCGCCGTCTCCGCCTGCCGAAGCTCCTCGGCCCCGCTGCGCATTCGCCCGAGCAGCAGCGACGCCACGAATTCGACGTCGCGGATCTGGGCGGTCGCGGTGTGGACCCGCTGTAGCGACCGGAGCGCGATCCCGAGCGGGAACACCAGGATGACCGCGATCGCGAGCAGCGCGAGCGTGAGCTTGGTGCGGAGTGGCATTCGGAATGCTAACCAAAGTCCGTGGACGACGTTCGGCCCACGCGCGGGCTGAGGATTGCTGTCACCCGCAGCAGCAGTGAGCGAGAAAGTTACCACAGAGAGTTTTGTGGCCAGGCAATTTGGCGCAGCGAACGTCAGCACCGACCCGTAGTATTCAGGCAACATGGCTGATGTTTTCCCCTCCTTCGCGCTGAGCTCAATCCCGATGATACTCGCGCACTGTATCTCGCCGCGGGTGCTGTGACGGCCTCCGGGAAGTTGATCCTGCTCCCCGGACTCGATCCGCTCAGGCGCCCTGGGGAGTCGCTGACCGTATGGATGGCGAGCACGCTTGCGATTGGCCTTATTGGTTACGTCGACTACCTGAGCGGCGTGGAATTGCGCGTCTTCCCCATGTACTACGCGCCAATCAGTCTGGTGGCATGGTACCGCGGTCGCTCGGGCGCTCTCATCGTCGCGACACTGAGTACGATGACGTGGGTGATCTCCAATGTCCTGGCGGGTTTGAGTTTCTCCCAGCCGGCCATCTGGGTGGTGAATACGCTCATGCAGGGCGTGTCGTTCACGTTAGTGGGGATCATGATCGCCACGCTCAGGGGCGCGCTCAGGCGGGAGCGCGAGCTCAGTCGCACCGACCCCCTCACGTCTCTGTTGAACACCCGCGCCTTCTACGAGCAGGCAAGCCGGATTCTGGCCCTGTGCCGCGACGGCGGACACCCCGTCACGATCGCCTACATCGACCTGGACAACTTCAAGGCCGTGAATGACAGGCTCGGTCACAAGGCTGGCGACGATCTGCTGCGTCGCGTGGCCGAACGACTGCGGTTGGCCGTCGGACCGAACGATGTAACGGCGCGACTGGGAGGAGACGAATTCGCCGTCCTGCTCCCGGAATGCGGACCGCGCGAGGCCGTTGCGACTCTGGAGCGACTGCGGTCGGCATTGGCCGACACCTTTGCCTCGAGCATTGACGCTGTCAGCGCCAGTATTGGCGGAGTGACGTTCGTCACGCTCCCTGATGACTTCGAAGGCCTGCTCCATGAAGCCGACGCCGGAATGTATCTGGCGAAGAGCGGTGGCAGGAATCGCGTGCATCACTCGGTCGTCGATGAAAGCGACCCACAGTCGGTGGTGAGCGGGTCTCCTGTTACCCGCCATGAGGAGACCACTGCTTGAGACTGAGCAGAACCTGTTCCTGTGTTGCGTCCTGGAGTCCAACATGGTCGAAGTTGTCCTGCGCGGAAGGTTGATGCGCGTCGCAGCGCTCGCGGCGTGCGCTCTCGCGGCGTGTGCGCAGCCCGCGGTGCGCACTCTGGATGCTCCGGGTGATGATGTCTCGCAACGCATCGCGAGAATTGAGCGCGGCATTCTGCCAGCCTCGCGCGTTCAGGGTCGCGCCGAGGTTCCGGCATCGATCGAGGAACGCATGCGCATCCATGGCGTGCCGGCGCTCAGCATCGCGGTCGTCAACAACGGACGAATCGAGTGGACGCGAGCGTACGGCCTGGCCGACGTCGAATCAGGACGCCGTGCGACCCCCGACACACGCTTTCAGGCGGCGTCGATCAGCAAGCCGGTCGCGGCGCTCGGTGCGCTTCGCCTCGTGCAGGAAGGGCGTCTCTCGCTCGACGAGGACGTCAACGCGAAGCTCTCATCCTGGAAGATCCCGACGAACGAATTTACCACGCAGAAGCCAGTGACACTCCGGATGCTTCTATCCCACGGGGCCGGGCTCACCGTCCACGGATTTCCGGGGTACGCGCCAGGTGTCAACGTGCCCACGGTGGTTCAGCTTCTGAACGGGGACAAGCCCGCCAACACCGCGCCGGTGCGCGCCGACATCGTGCCCGGGAGCCAATGGCGATACTCGGGCGGCGGCGTCACCGTCATGCAGCTCCTCGTCACCGATGTCACTGGCGAGCCATTCCCGAAATTGATGCGACGGCTCGTCCTCGATCCGATCGGGATGTCCGCGAGCACCTTCGAACAGCCACTTCCCTCCTCACTCGCGCCCGCCGCCGCGACTGGGTACCGCTCGAACGGTCGCTCCATAGGCGGACGTTATCACACCTATCCCGAAATGGCTGCTGCCGGGTTATGGACCACTCCGGGCGATCTCGCGAGATACATCATCGACGTGCAGCGCTCCTTCTCGGGCGACTCCGGCAAGGTCCTCTCGCGTGAAATGACCGTCGCGATGCTCACACGCGGAGTGGGTTCGCACGGACTGGGACCAGGAGTGGATGACGCGGGCGATTCTCTGCGCTTTGGTCACGGGGGCGCCAACGAAGGATTTCGCGCGATGATCACTGGCGTCGCAACACGCGGCCAGGGTGCGGCTTTCATGACGAACAGCGATGCGGGAGACGCACTCATCCCCGAGATCGCCCAGGCGATTGCTCGCGAGTATGGTTGGACGGGCTACGCGCCGAGAGTGATCGTGCCAGTCGCGTTGTCTCCTGAAGCCATGCGCGATTTCGCCGGAAGTTATGTGTTATCCCGCGCCGGAGCGCCGATCAATCTCGTCGTCAGCATCGCGGAAGGGCGATTGGTGGCGCGTCAGGATGACGGCACGCCCTTCGAACTCATCCCGACGGCGACGGACGTATTCACTCCGCTGGCGCCCGCGCCTCTGTTTCGCTTCGAGCGGGACAGCGCAGCGGCAGTCACCACACTCGTGGTCGGGGGAGCCAGACTGATTCGGCAGCGATAAGCGGGTCGAATACCCAGCTACAGACCCGCTTCGTCTCTCAGAATCTCGAGCTCGGCGATCACTTGCAGATCGCGGTGACGATCCGCCGCGCGCCTGGTACGGGTGAGAGGCGCGTCCGTACGTGCCGAGACCGTCGCTAGAACAGGTAACTGATCGAGACGCGGACCTGTCGCGGCTCCACCGGATGAAAATGAATGTCACCGGCGCCTTCGGGCGCTTCCCCCTGCAGACGGGATGCGTAGAAGTACTGAATATCAGAGGCGCGCGCATTTAGCAGGTTCAGCACCGTTGCGCGGACACGTAAATCGCGAAAGAGCAGATATCCGGCTTCGGCGCTCAACAAGGTACTGGCTTCGGCACGGACACTGTTGTCCTCGATCAACGGATAGGCGCCGAAATGACGAAGGCGGACGGCCCCGAATGGTCCACGATCCACGGGATTCCACGCGATTCCCGCGGCGATGACGTTTTCGAGAGCGCCGGGAACGTGGTTTTCCGTTCTGGCTACATCCGCAAGGCGAGCCTCCGCGAAGGAGACGTCGGCATCAAGCGAAAGCTGCGGCACCGGCCGATAGAAGTTGGCCCAGGTAACACCGCGCCGCCTGCTCATGGTGGAAGGCTCGGTGGCTCCCGCATCACCGACGAACAGCAGCTCGCTGTCGAGGTCGAGCGCCCAGAAAGTCAGTGTCGACTGAAGGCCGGGCAGGAACGCAGCGCGCATCCCGATCTCCGCACCCCTGGAGCGCACCAGCGGGTCTACTTGCTGAGCCGGATCGCCCGTGACGGGATCGACGGTGATGGTGGTGCCGCGCGCATCGTTGCTGTGGAAGCCGGTTCCGCCACTCAGGTACAACTCCATCTGCCGCCACGGCGTGAACACGAGGGATGCCTTGGGGCTCATGATTCCCGCGCGCGTGAACCCGGAGTTTTCAGGCCGATCACTGGCGACATTGAACGTGTACCCATCCGCGCGTAAGCCGAGAACGCTGCGAAAGCATGGCCGCCATTTCGATTCGGTTTCGACGAAGACCCCGGTTGCCGTTTCGCTAACCCTATCCTCGCGCACGGTGCTGAACCGCACTTGTGCCTGGGTGAGATACAGACCAAGTCCGGTGATGATATCGGCGCGATTCTGAAGCCCGACTTTCAGCTGGTGATCCACACCGAATGCGCGCACCGACTGGAGGTGCTGGGCATTCCCACCGATAATGATGCGACGGTCCACCTGGTTGAACTGGTCGCCCCTCACCGGGTCGTTCAGGAAGTACGTGAAGTTCGAGAACAGGCTGAGGTCGGAGTAAATTCCGAAGAGCTGTAAGTCCTGTACCGAGCTCGCGCCAATGTGACGCATCGATCCCGAGAGGCTGTAGCGGCGGGATTCCCCGCCGTCGGTCGAGTCGATCTGCCCAAACCGATTGACGTCGCCGCTCCGAACGGCGCGCTCGGGGATCTGGTCGTTCGAGTTCCACTGATTGCGATACGCCATGGCGAGCGCGGAGTATTGCGAAGCGCCACGATTGAAGTGGTAGCTGGCGATTCCGCTCAGCTTCCTGATCTTCTCTGCCCTTTCCCAGGGCCCGTCGTAACTCTTGGCCTCTCCCCCGACGAGGAGGTCTCCACTACCGGCCCTGACGGAGCCACCGGCCGCAACCCGCGCCAGCCCATTCTGTCCCGAGCCGATGGTGGCGAAAGGCCGATCCAGCTTGCTCGGCAGGTGGAGCTCCACGCCGCCGGCGCTCCCGAAATTGCCCAGCTCCGCGTGATACACGCCAAGACGGTAGTCGAGATGATCCACCAGCTCCGGAATGAGAAAATTCAGGTCGGTCCAACCCTGGCCATGCCCGTGAGTCGGCATGTTGAGTGGCATTCCTTCGATGGACGTCTGGAAATCAGTGCCATGATCCAGGTTGAAGCCGCGCACGAAATACTGGTTTGCCTTCCCTTCTCCCGAGTGCTGGGTGACGATGACGCCGGGTATGGTTTCGAGAAGCTCCCCCTCGCGGGTAATCGGTCGCGACCGGAGCTCGGCCGCACCAACGCGTCCCTCCGATGCACTGCCCGCCGAGCCGATCAGGTCGTCCACGCGCCCACGAACTTTGACGGTGTCGAGCGAACGTGCGGTGGTAGAGTCACGCGCGGGTGCAGGTATCACCTGCGCGCCCAGGGACAGCGCCCAACCGCACAGGACTACCACCGCAAGGCTGAGGGCGCGCACCTCGCGAGAGTGCGTCCCGAAACAGATCAACTTCACTGATGACGTCCTGATTGGGGATGACAGGTAGAGGATCGCGACAAAGGATTCGGGCGATCCGCGACCCCGCCCGACTCTTTGCAATCAACAGGCCATCTGCAACACAAATCATGCTGCAGAACGCGGGTGCATCGGGCTTCTTCGCGCTTGTCTGACTCGCTCGCCGGTTAACTTTGGCGTTCTTCGGACGCCAGGGACGCCAGCGCAGCCCTAGGAAAGGACGCCGAGGGTGCGAGCGGCGGGTGGTATACCAT
>JBKJRV010000465.1:0-5312 GCA_046593115.1 Gemmatimonadaceae bacterium | reverse complement strand
CTCGCAGGACGCCTTCACGATGTCGGCAAGATCGGCATTCGCGAGGCGGTGCTGAACAAACCATCGACGCTTTCTACCGAGGAATTCAGCCATGTCAAGGAGCATGTACGTATCGGGATGGAGATCCTCGCACCGCTCCAACATCTTGGCCGGGTCATCGACTTCGTCCGTCATCACCATGAGCACATCGACGGGCGTGGCTATCCACTCGGGCTCACGGCATGCGCGATCAGCATTGGCGGACGTATCCTCGCGGTTGCCGACGCATTCGATGCACTGACCTCCAGACGCGCGTATCGCGAGCCGCTGTCCGTGATGGACACGCTCGACATGATTCGGGCCGGCGTTGGCACACACTACGATGAGTCTGTGGTCGCGGCACTGGTGCGCCTCAAGAGCGGCCGCAAGTCGCTGGTGTTCCTCGAGGAACTCGTGACCGAGGACGACGCGGTAATGGCATAGGAAGTATGCGAACGCCCGGGCAGCAGCGACGTGAACAGCACCGCTTTCCGGGAGTCAGTAATCAGGGCCCCGAGTCGCTCACCTCTTTTTTTTAGAGAACGGCGCGCCCGCGATGCAACAACCCTGAGAGCAACTGATCCATGCGCTCGTGTCGGTGACGATGGGCGGACCCTTGCCGGGGCCGGGAGAGCTGTCGGGCCTACTCAACGCGAGGGCGGGAGGAGCATCATCACAGCTCTGCCACCGCGCCGTTGCGGGTCGTGTCGGTGCAGGAGGGTGGTTGCACACCTCAAACATGACTGAGTTCAACACCTCCGCCGCATCGCTACCGCCGCCCGACTTCAGCCTGATGTAGCGTGAACGAAGCATGTTCAGTCCGGGCGCACTGTCGACGACCCAGTAGACGCGGGTTTTCCCCGGGATATTTCCCTTCACGGTGTGCATGCCCTCGTTGTAAATGCGACCGATGATCATGCCCTCCCTTGGCAGAGCCCGCAGGTCCACGAGAGGAAAGCCCCACTCGGGCTGCAGCCATACCGTATCGCGATCTGCTTCCGCGCAGCCGGTTCCACCCTTCATACAGGCGATGCGCGTGGAATCCACGTACTTGCCTTCCCGGGAAAACACGAGAGAGTTGATGTACTGCCTCAAATCACGTCGACTGATGGTTTCGATCGAGGTAGGGAGCGGGGGAGTCACGGAGGGCATGTCTTCGACATCGATGGTGTGACCTGGCTTATCGTGCAGCGGACCGCCTGCTGGTTCATTACCCCTCTGGCCCTTGATAGCGGCAGCAGCAGGCTGCTTCGGCGAGTTCAATGCGAGCGTCGTATCGTTTGCACCGTCGCTCGGCGCGCACCCCTGAATACCGAGTATCAGCAATCCAGCAGCTTCAAGGGAGCGTGCGCGTGAGCAGCGAGCGAGAGCTTGTGTCAAGGTTCCTCCGAGTGACGAAATGATTCGCGTGCGCAGTGCTGTCTGGACTTAGCGGAGCCGCAGTGCGTTCGGACCCCGTGTGGTTTCTTCCCTAGAGCGTAGGGGCCCTTGGTCGAGCGCGGAACCGGCAACGCAGCAACCCTGCGCACAGGTTAACCACGCGGCCACGCGTATTCTCCAGTGCATAGAGATCGGTTCCCGGCACCGTGCGTCCGGCGCCGCGGGGAGCGCATATCGCGTCACTTCGACGCCAGCTCTTTCATTAATCCCACATACGGCTGCAGCGCCGCATCAGCATCCGCCCAGAGAATCGAAACAGCCCGGGCCCATCGCCTCGCGCTGGCCTGGTCTCCGATCCGGTAAGCCGTTTTGCGACGCTGGCCTCGTGGACAGGGTGCAGGTCGCCGCTATTCCTGTGCTCCCTGGAGCCGGGGTCTCGCTCCTTCCACGCGGTGCGCAGGCTATTGCGCCCCCCGTCGTCACCACCGAGCATCACCACGTATACTGCGGTGGTTCCCACTCCGGCCCAGGTCATTCCATGCCCATCCTCACGAATCTCAAACTCCTCGCGCTCCGCGGCGCCCTGCTGGTGTGTGCCATCTCGTGGGCGCCCGCAGCAGCCGCCTCCCAAACGATCGCCATCCGCGCCGGCAAACTCGTCGATCCCGAAACCGGGACGGTTAAGTCCGACCAGGTGATCCTCGTGGAGCAGGGAAAGTTCACCGCCATCGGCTCGAACGTGGCGATACCGTCTGGCGCCGAGGTCATCGACCTGTCGCAGATGACGGTGCTTCCTGGTCTGGTAGACGCGCACAATCACCTGGCACTGACCTACAAGGAAGTGCCGGAGCACAACGTCTATTACCTCACGTACGTGCTCGAGAGCTCTCCGTTGCGCGCGATCCAGGCGGCATCCAACGGCATGCAGATGCTGTCCTCGGGGTTCACGATCGTGCGCGACATGGGAAACAACGGCAACTATGTCGACACCGCGCTGCGCCAGGCGATCGAGATGGGTTGGATTCCAGGGCCGACGATCGTCAACTCGGGCCTGATTATCGGCGGCATGGGCGGCCAGTTCTGGCCCACGCCCGAGATGGCGATCGACAAGAAGATCGTCTACCCGGAATACCTCGACGCCGATACGCCCGATGAGATCGTCAAGGCGGTTCGCCAGAACGCGCTGTTTGGCGCGCGGGTCATCAAGATCTGCGCTGACTGCAAGCCGTGGGGGTACTCCACCGAAGAGATTCGCCTGGTGATCAGCGAATCAGCGAAGATCGGCCTCAAGGTCGAAGCGCACGTGCAGACGGTCGACGGTGCCCGGCGCGCGATCACGGCCGGAGTCTGGTCCATCGCTCACGACCGCGGCCTCAACGATGAGATGCACAAGCTGATGGCACAGAAGGGGATCTTCCGCGCCGGCACGGAGACGCCGATCTCGCTCGTTGGCCACACAACCAAGGACCGCTACGACATCACCGTCGCCAGTCTGCGAAACGCCCACGCCAACAAGGTCCCGCTCACGTTTTCCACGGATGCCGACTATTACGTGCCCGGCAGGACACGTGGCGAAGTCGCCATCGAGTTCATTGAGACGTGGAAAGCTGCCGGCATTCCCACCGCCGACATCCTGCGCGCCATGACCATCAACGGGTACCGGGTGAGCGACACGGAGAAGGTGCGCGGTCCGATCAAGGTTGGCTTCGCGGCCGATCTGATCGCGGTGCCAGGGAATCCGTTGCAGAACATCGACGCCCTTCGCGATGTGCAGTTCGTGCTGAAGAACGGCATGGTCTTCAAGCAGGGCGGCGTGATGACCCCCGGGAAGTTCTTCCACGGCGGCCCGGTGAACGGCTGGAATATCCGCTAGCGACGCCCCTCGTGACTATTTCGATGACGCGAGGGCTTTCCTCGCGTCGTCATTGCGTGCGTCGAGCTTCAACGCCTGAGCGAACGCAGCGCGCGCCTCGTCGCGCTTCCCCTGATGCATCAGCAGTTGTCCCAGTCTGACATGCGCTCGAGCCAGCACCGGCGGTGCCGCATCCCTTGGCGGGTTCGCGATGAATGCGGTGATCCCCTCCAGTGCCCGATCGACCTGCTGACCCGACGCGGCCGCAATCCGCGCGATGCCGTAGGCACCGTATGGATCGGCGGGACGCCTTGCGACGAAGCGGTCCATGATCGCGAAGGCCTCCGGCCACTTTTTGGCGCGTGTATACCAGACCGCGAGCCCTCCGTAGCCCTGCAAGCTGTCGGGCGCCGCCGCGATCGCGGCATTCATTTCCCGCTCGACCGTGGCGGCGTCCTTCGCCGCCATCGCCACGCGCCCGAGGGCGAGATGACCGCGCATCGGGTCAATCCGGGCGATCGCCTTCGCCTGCTCACGAGCCTTTTTCGGGCTTCCGCCCATGATGCCCGGTACCACAGAGTAGAAATCCGCGAGCAGATCGCGCGCGTCGATGTTCCGGCCATCAAGCGCAATTGCGCGCTCCAGCTCGGATTTCACGCGCGGTGCCACCATGGCCTGTTTCAGCCGCGAGGCGCGCGCCGCCTGCTGGGCCATCGCGGTGCCGTACCACAAGTGATAGTCCGACACGTTCGCGTCGAGCTGGACGGCCTGCTTGAGGTGGCGTTCTGCCGCGTCCGGCTGATTCTCCAGCAGGGATAGCCGGCCCAGGTAGTAGTGAGCGCGTGCGTCGCGGTTGTTCTCCTTTAGGGCGGCCGAGAATTCCACCCGGGCGCCGACGCGGTCGTGGGATTCGAATAGCTGCACGCCCCGGGCGTTGTCCTGGGCACCGAGCGATATCGGGTTCGCCGCGACAAGCAGAAGGAGCAGAGAGGGCAAACGCATACCGATGGTTCCGGTGGTGGACGTGATGGTCGCACGCGAACCAGTCCTCTCGCGATGCGCACTCCTGTTGGTTGCGGGACTTGTGCCATGCATGTGTAAAACGGCTCAGATCGTGCCAACTGACGCGCGCTGGCATTGCTCTCTTGCAAGGTGGATCATGCGCCCCGTCCTTCTCATAGTGCTGCTCAGCGGCGCCGCTGACGTGTGCAGTCAGCCACGCCCAACGCCAAGATCGGACAGCACATCAGTCGCATTCCGCGACTCGGCCTTCGTGCGCCAGAATTGCCTGGCTTCCGATAGCGTTCTCGCAGGGAAGAAGACCTGTGTGCTTTTCCGGGATCAGCGTCCCTCGCGTACGCGAATTTTCTAGCATTGCGCCTCGTTCCTCGACCGCCCGGACTCTATTCGGTCGCCGCGATCTACCAGTCTGTCGGCTTGTAATCCTTGAGAAACTGTCCCCACGTGTGCTCGCCGGTGTTGATTCCGGCGATAATGGGATCGACGATCCGCGCCGCGCCGTCCACGATATCCAGCGGGGGATGGAAGCGATGCTCCACCACCTTGCGCGCGGCGATCTCCACGGGATCCTCATCCGTCACCCAGCCCGTGTCCACGCTGTTCATGTGAATGCCGTCTGCGTGATAGTCGGTCCCTGACGTTCGCGTCATCATGTTCAGGGCAGCCTTCGCCATGTTCGTATGCGGATGCCGAGTGGTCTTGAAGTTCCGGTAGAACTGGCCTTCGACGGCGGACACATTCACGATGTGCTTGTCGCGCTCGGGGCTGCGTAGCATGAGCGGCTTGAGTCGCGCATTGATGATAAACGGTGCGACCGCGTTCACGAGCTGCACCTCCAGCAACTCCACGGACGAGACCTCGGACAGCGTGAGCCGCCATGAATTGCGGTCGCGCAGGTCGACTTGCTGCAGGTCCTGATCGAGGCGTCCCTGCGGAAAGAGATCCTTCTGCGCTTCGATCTCGTCAGGGAGCAGCGGCACGTGGGAGAGCTGCGCGGCGTGGGTGAGTCCGGCGACTTCGGAGAGCTGCTGCGGTATGGTCC
>JBKJRV010000438.1:0-2737 GCA_046593115.1 Gemmatimonadaceae bacterium | reverse complement strand
CCTCGGCCGGCTCGGCGAAGGCGAGCGCGTGGTGGACGTGGGATGCGGGGCCGGCATCGACAGCCTCATCGCGGCACGCATGGTCGGCCCGCGCGGCGAGGTCGCCGGCGTCGACATGACTCCCGCCATGCTCGCGCGGGCGCGGGAGAGCGCGAAGCGCGCCGGATTGTCGAACGTCCGCTTTCACGATGGTATGGCCGAGTCGCTGCCGGTGGCCGACGGATGGGCCGACGTCGTGATCTCGAACGGCGTCCTCAACCTGTTCCCCGACAAGCTCGCCGGACTCCAGGAGATGGCGCGCGTCCTCAAACCCGGCGGGCGCCTCCAGATCGGCGACATCCTCGTGAACAAGGACGTCGGCGCCAAGGCCAGGCGCAACATCGATCTCTGGAAGAGCTGAATCGCGGGGGCTCTGCAGGAAGCAGAGCTCCAGGCGACGGTCGTCGCCGCAGGGTTCGTCGGGTTCGAGATCGCGACGCGGGTGGACGTCTACGCCGGCGCGGCGCAGTCGTCGAGCGCCGCGCAGTTCGGCACCATGGGCATCACGTTCCGCGCACGAAAGGCCGCCAGCGACAGCGAGTGGCAGGCCGCGCTCTCCGCGCTCACCTGTGAGGTCGTGTAGCCGGCCGTCCGTCCGCAATGCCGCAACGCAACACCCGTCTCACCGATTCATTCACCGGAGGATGATCGCATGCCGTCTGTCACGACCGACACGCGCGCCGGTCTCGCCGCCCCGACCGACAAGAGTCTCATCGACGAGCTGCGCCCGAAGCTGCGGGGCCAGTTGATCCTCCCCGCGGACGCCTCCTACGACGAGACCCGATCCATCTGGAACGCAATGATCGATCGCCGGCCAGCCATGATCGTCCGGGCACTCGGCGTCGCCGACGTCGTGACGTGCGTCAACTTCGCGCGGTCGCACGGGATCCCGTTGTCCATCCGCGGCGGCGGACACAACATCGCCGGGCTCGCGCTGTGCGATGCGGGACTGCTGCTCGACATGTCGCTGATGCGCGGCGTCTTCGTGGATCCCGTCGCGCGCACCGCACGCGCCCAGGCGGGCTGCCTGCTCGGCGACGTCGACCGCGAGACCCAGCTGCACGGTCTCGCCGCCGTCCTCGGCTTCGTCTCCAATACCGGGATCGCCGGGCTCACCGTGGGGGGCGGGTTCGGCTATCTCACGCGCCAGTACGGCTGGACGTGCGACAACGTGATCTCGATGGATGTCGTCACCGCGGAAGGAAAGCTCGTCCGCGCCAGCGACCGCGAGAACGCCGACCTGTTCTGGGCGCTACGCGGGGGCGGGGGTAATTTCGGCGTCGTCACGAGCTTCGAGTACAAGCTGTATCCGGTGGGACCGGAGATCATCGCCGGCGCAATCGCGTGGCGCGCCGAGGACGCGGCCGAGGTGCTGGAGATGTACCGCGACGTGATGCGGGACGCGCCACCCGAGCTCGCGGTGATCGCTGCGTTGCGGATAGCGCCACCGGCGCCGTGGATCGCGAAGGAAACGCATGGGAAGCCCATCATCGCGATGTTCGTCTGTCATTCCGGATCGATCGCCGACGGCGAAAAGCTGGCGGCTCGCATCAAGGGCTTCGGCAAACCGGTGGGTGACGTCGTCATGAAGCGCACGTACGTCGCGCAGCAGGCGATTGTGGACGCCGTGAATCCAAAGGGACGCCGCTACTACTGGAAGTCCGAGTACCTGCCCGAGCTGTCCGCTCGCACCTGCGACTCGGCGATGGCCCACGGTCTCACGATTCCGTCGCCGCACTCGGCCATCCTGTTCTTTCCGATCGACGGCGCGTTGAACGGGCTGCCCGACGGCCATTCACCCGCGGGCAATCGCGATGCGCGGTTCGTGATGAACATCGCGTCGTCGTGGGAAAAGCGGGAGGATGATGCGACCAACGTCGAGTGGACGCGCGCCGTGTGGCGCGACATGCGGAAGTTCTCGACCGGCGGCACCTATGTGAACTTCCTGAACGAGGAAGAGAAGGACGACCGCATGCAGGCGGCCTATGGCACGAGCCTCGGGCGGCTCGCGGAGGTGAAGGCGAAGTGGGATCCGGCGAACTTCTTCCGCATGAACAAGAATATCGCGCCGGCGTAGGAACCTCCTCGATGTGCTCCAGTATGAGCTGAAGTCGGTGGGCGACGGGAAGACGTTTGTGCGGCGCGTGCCGGACTATGTAAACGCTATTTGCAGCGCTCACTCCTTCCGCCGGAGCACGTACCCGGGTGCTTGCCTGTGTATCCCAAATGAGCTACATTCGAGTCAATGACAAAACCGGGAGGTCGCATGTCCAAGAGCGCAATGGTTCGCGCGCGCCTCGAGCCGCAACTGAAGCAGCGGGCGGAAGGGATGCTCGACAAGATGGGATTATCGGCAACGACCGCGATCACCCTGTTTTATCGGCAGATCGTCCAGCGTCGGGCGCTGCCGTTCGAAATTCGGCTTCCGAATGCCGAGACTCGACAGGCAATGCAGTCGGCGCGCACCGGCCGTGGCCTGGTCTCGGCTGACTCGATGGACGAGCTTTTCAGCAAACTCGATGATGAGAAGCCGACACGCCCGCCGAAGCGGAAAGCCCGGAGCTCGCGCTAGCGATGCTCCGTCCGCGATTTACCGGCGCTTTCGAGCGAGACCGAAAGCGAGCTGGCCGTCGGGGAAGGATCTGGACAAGCTGGACACGGTAATGCGGCGACTCGCGAACGAGGAGCGGCTCGAGAC
>JBKJRV010000356.1:0-3705 GCA_046593115.1 Gemmatimonadaceae bacterium | reverse complement strand
CCCGCCTTGTTGACGCGCTTCATCTCGGCGAAGTACCGCGGTGGATCGGGCTGGCCGGCAAGTACCAGCGTCACGAACTCATCCTCGTTGGTGATGCCGAATGCCCAGTTGAAGCGGCGTTCGTATCCGACCGTACTGTGGGGAACGGCACTCAGGCCTTTGCCGCACGCCGATCCGGCGCCGTGTCCCGGCCAGATCTGTAGCCAGTCGGGGTATTCACGGAATTTCTGAAGCGATTGAAAAAGCGCACGTGCTGCCGCGTCCTTCGTGCCTACGATCCCTGCCGCTTTCTCGAGGAGATCCGGACGTCCGACATCGCCAACGAAGACGAAGTCGCCGGTGATCATGCCGATTGGCCTGGACGCAGCCGCCGTGTCGGTAACGAGAAAGCTCAGGTGCTCGGGCGTGTGACCCGGAGTATGCACAGCGTCAACGGTGATGTTGCCGACCTGGAACTGATCGCCATCCTTCAGCAGGACTGCGTTACACTCGTCGACAAACTCATACTTCCAGCCCTCGGTGCCCTCATCCGACAGATAGAGCGCAGCGCCGGTGCGCTGGGCGAGTTCCGTGGAGCCGGAGACGAAATCAGCGTGAATGTGCGTCTCGGTCACGTGCGTAATCGCGACACCTTCGGACCGGGCGGCCTGCAGGTACTGCTCGATGTCGCGATTGGCATCGATGACGAGCGCGGTCCCCTTGCTGGCGCAGCCGATCAGGTAGCTCGTCTGGGCGAGCTTGGGGTCAAAGAATCGTTTGAGAATCATTGGTCGCGTGGCGGTTCGAAGGAACCGTTGGAAGGTTTCGAGTGGCGTGTCGCCGTGTCGCCGGCGATCGCTGCCCGATTCTGGTAGAGCACGAAGCCTCCAACGAGCAGGAGGAATACCGCAAATGCGCGCTTGAGAGCGACAGCCGGGACGAACCGTACGAGCGACGTGCCGACCAGGATGCCTGCGACGGCTACGGCGGTGAAGACGACGAGGAACCCCCATGGGATGATCAGGGTGCCGAGGTAGCCGAGCGATCCGGCCGCGGCGTTCATGGCGATGACGAGAAGCGACGTGCCGACGGCCTGCTTCATTGGTACGCGTGCGAGGAGAACGAGCGCCGGGACGATGAGAAAACCGCCGCCGATTCCGACGATACCGGTGAGCAATCCCACCGCGAACGCTGCCGGCAGCATTCTTCCCGGTAGAGGCTCGCCACCGCCGCTGTCGACGGACGTATTTGGGACGCTGAGCGTCATGGGCCGCAGCATGAGCATCGCCGCTGCGAGCATGGTGGTCGCGAGAAGCAGGAGCTGCACTGCTCCGGGTATGAAGACAGCGAGGCGCGCGCCGGCGTATGACCCTGCCATGGCGAACACTCCGAAGATACCCGCAGTCCTGAGGTGGACCCGGCCGGCGCGCCAGTGCGCGAAGGCGCCGACGAGGCTGGTAACACCGACCATCGGCAGGCTCATGGCGATCGCCGTCTTGGCGGGAAATCCCAGCACGTACACGAAGACCGGCACGGTGAGGATGGAGCCGCCCCCACCCATGAGACCGAGCGTGAGCCCGATCACGGCTGCGAAAGCTAGCCCGGCGAGCATCGGAATAGTAAACCAATCAACCATATAGTAGATTAATTAATCGGTCGAACGATGTCAACCTGAGCGCTTTCCAAGGTAGTGGGTCAAAACTGACCCACTACCGCTTTCCAAGTTCGGTTGCACGAACGCCGGCCGGGAGTTCCCGGCCGGCGCTGACTCGTCCTTCGGAACTTCCCCGCTGGCGCCGACGGGCCTCGCGGGGTTACCCGGCCGCTTTCTTTCCGCGAGCGCGCCGCGCCTTTGCTGCCGGCCGCGCGATCTCGATGGGGACGATATCCGGCGCAGCATCCCTCCCTGGCGTCGCGCAGCCGTTGCCGGCAATGAGCTGTCTCGGCTGCTTGTAGGTAAACCGCTTGCCCTCGTAGTTGCGGAAGATGACTTCATCGTCGGTGATCTCTTCCACGTACTCGGGAAGGAGGGGCACCTTGCCGCCGCCACCGGGCGCGTCGATCACGAAGTGCGGTACCGCGAGTCCCGACGTCCAGCCGCGTAACGCCTTCACGATCTCGAGGCCCTTCTGCACCAGGGTGCGGAAGTGTTCGCCGCCCGCCACCTGGTCCGCCATGTAGATGTAGTAGGGGCGGACGCGGGCCTTCAGGAGCTTGTGCATGAGCTCCATCATGATCTTCGGATCATCATTCACGCCCTTCAGCAACACCGTCTGGCAGCCGAGCGGAACGCCGGCCTTCGACAGCCGATCCAGCGCCGCAACGGCAGCAGGCGTGAGCTCATCGGGGTGGTTGAAGTGCGTGTTCATGAAGACCGGGTGATACTTCTGCACCATTTCGCAGAACTCGGGGGTGATCCGCTCCGGCAGGTGGCTGGTGATGCGGCTGCCGATGCGGATGATCTCGATATGCGGAATGGCCCGGAGATTCTGGAAGAGGTATTCCAGCCGGCGGTCGCTGAGCATCATCGGGTCGCCGCCGCTCATGATGACGTCGCGGATTTCCGTGTGCTCGCGCAGGTACGCGAATGCCGACTCGTACTGGTTGAGCGGAATCTTTTCCGGGTCGCCGACTTTGCGTCGGCGGGTGCAAAAGCGGCAGTAGGTGGCACAGACCGGGCTCACGAGAAAGAGCGCCCGGTCCGGGTACCGGTGGGTGATGTTCGGAACGGGCGAGTCGCTGTCTTCGTCGAGGGAGTCGATGACGCCGTCGACGATGTCGAGCTCCTGCACCGATGGGACATACTGCTGCCACATCGCGTCACCGACTTCCTTGATCTGGTCCAGCGCGGCGGGAGTGATCCGCATCTGGAAGTTGTCGAACGCCGGCCGAAGCGCTTCGACGTCGATGACATCATGTCCGAACTTCTCCGCCAGCCGGTCGAGGGTGGAGATGGAATCGTCCTTCAGGATTTTCTGCCAGTCACTCATTGCCGCGACACTCCGCCCGCAACGGGCCTTGGTGGAAACCGCCGGGTGTAAATGACCCGGTCGTCCTGTGGCGCGTAGAAATCCCGGACGCGCGCGCCTTCGCGATACCCGCCCCGGTCGTAGAACCGGCGCGTCCCTTCGTAGTCCGCTCGTGAGGACGTCTCGACGATGAGCATGCGTCCGCCTTCGGCGGTGACGCGATCCTCGACTTCACGCAGCAGCTGGCGTCCTCCGCCCGTGCCCTGCGCGGACGGATGCACCGCGATCCAGTAGAGGTCGAACGTGCCAACGGTGCCAGGCGTCGGGCCGTAGCAGGCGTAGCCAGACAGCGCGGCAGAAGGCGGCCCACTGCCGTCTGGTGTGTGGTGCGTGGTGCGTGGTGCGTGGCCTGAGTCTTCGTGCGTGGAAGGCTGCGTGAACAATCCGACCAGGCGATACGACGCGCCGTCTTCAGGGTGGTCCGGATGCAGCTCGCTCCCGTCAGTCGGCGCCGCGGCACACGCATCATCGAACAGCTCGAGGGCGACCGAGATCTCTTCCTCGCGGAAGGAACCGGTGTCGTGCAGCAGCTGAAGAAGCGGCTCGCGATCAGCCGGGCGCATCGGGCCGATGCGCGCAGGGGCGTTCACTACTGCTGTCCGACCGCGAAGAGATCGAGCGCCGCCGGGTCTCCAACGCGCGGCATGCCGGAGAGCAGCTGTGCCTCCGCCCAGCCGTCCGTGCCCGAGAACGGGCG
>JBKJRV010000117.1:0-2648 GCA_046593115.1 Gemmatimonadaceae bacterium | reverse complement strand
CTCCGCCACGCCGGGATAGGCCACCTTGCCATCAACGACGTTCAGTCCCTTCAGCAGCGACGCATTGTCCGACAACGCCTTCTTCCATCCCTTGTTCGCGAGCTGGAGCGCATACGGCAGCGTCGCGTTCGTCAGCGCGAACGTCGACGTGCGCGGCACCGCGCCCGGCATGTTGGCCACGCCATAATGAATCACGCCATCCACGACGTACGTCGGATTCTCGTGAGTCGTTGGTTTGATCGTTTCGACGCACCCGCCCTGATCGACGGCGACGTCGACGATGACCGAGCCAGGGCGCATCTTCTTCAGATCTTCCCGGCGAATGAGCTTCGGCGCCTTCGCTCCAGGCACCAGCACGCCGCCCACCACAAGATCCGCGTCCACGATCTGTTCGAGGATCGCGAACCGGTTGGAGTGCAGCAGCTGCACGTTCGCGGGCATGACGTCCGAGAGGTAGCGCAGGCGCTCGAGTGACAGGTCGAGAATGACGACATGGGCGCCAAGTCCGGCCGCCATCTTCGCTGCGTTGATGCCGACGACTCCACCACCGAGGATCACGACCTTTCCGGGAAGCACACCCGGGACGCCGCCAAGGAGGACACCTCGTCCACCGTACAGCTTCTCGAGGTACTTGGCGCCTTCCTGCACCGCCATGCGACCGGCCACCTCGCTCATCGGCGTCAACAGCGGCAGCTCGCGCGACGGCAGTTCCACGGTCTCGTAGGCAATACAGGTCGCCCCGCTCTTGAGATGCGCCCTGGTCAGCTTCTCATCGGCGGCAAAGTGGAAATAGGTGAAGATCGTCTGGCCCTTCCGCATGTTCGGCCATTCCTTCTCGATCGGCTCCTTCACCTTCATGATCATGTCGGCACCCTTCCACGTCGCCGCCGCATTGGGCGCGATCTTCGCACCGGCGCTCGTGTAGTCGGCATCCGTGAACCCTGACCCTTCGCCTGCACCCTTTTCCACGACCACCGAGTGTCCGTTGTCGGCCAGCACGAGCGCACCGGCCGGCACGAGCGCAACGCGGTTTTCGTTGGTCTTGATCTCTTTCGGAACGCCGATCTTCATATAGTACCGTGTGAGAGCATGGACATGCTGTTTATGCTGCGTGCTGCGTACTGCGTGAATTCATCAGATTCCTGCTCGCCGCACCGGACTCGAACATACTCACGCAGCACGCAACACGCAGCACGCACGACACAGGACGTCGCGAAACAGGATGCTACGCAACCGGCCCCAAACTGACCACGGTCTGCCCTTCGGGCGCGAAAAACTCCGCGCACACCGCCCGGACCTCGTCCCGGGTAATGCCCTGCACCCGGTCCAGCACTTCGTCGAGCGACCGGAATGGCTCGCCATACAGCTCGGGAGACGCCGCCCGATACATCCGCGACGACACACTCTCCATCGACAGGGTGATCTGGCCGCGCAGCTGCTGCTTGCCGCTCTCGATCTCGGCGTCGGGAAGGCCGTTCGTCGCGACCTCGGTGAGCTCGGCTTCGATCACGCCCATGGCATCCGCCGCCGTTTCCGGGCCGGTCGCCACGTACACCCCATGGACACCCGTGTCCACGTGCAGCGACTGAAACGTCGAGACCGCATACGCGAGCCCGAGATCCTCCCGCACGCGCTGAAAGAGTCGCGAGCTCATGCCACCACCGACCAGCGTGCTGACGAGACCCAGCGCGTATCGTCGCTCGTCGCCGTGTGCAATGGCGCGCGAGCCGTAGACCACGTGTGTCTGCGCCCCCTCCCGCTCGATATGCTTGCGGTGCGGCGCCACCACGTCGGGCGCATTCGACGTCATTGCTGTCTGATCACCCGGCGCGATGGTGTCCCAGCCGGTTGACCTGAGCATCGTGATCAGATCGTCGTGATCGATGCTGCCGGCAGCCGCCACCACGATCTGCGGTGGCGTATAGGCGCGCTGGTGCAGTGCCAGTAGCTCGGCGGTCCCCAGTGAGGACACGGTCTCACGCGTCCCGAGAATGGAGTAGCCGTACGGATGCTCGCCCCAGAGCTCGGCGTTGTGAATCTCGAACACGAGATCATCCGGTGTATCATCCACCATGCTGATCTCTTCGAGGATCACCTTCCGCTCGAGCGCGAGATCCGTGGCACGCAACGCCGGCCGGAACAGCAGATCGGCGATGACGTCGGTGGCTTCGGTAAGATGCTCATCGAGCACCCGCGCCTGATAGACGGTGTGCTCCCGGCTCGTGTAGGCGTCGAGCGAGCCGCCAAGCGTCTCGAGCGAGAGCGCGATCTCGCGCGCACTCCGTCGCGACGTACCCTTGAACACCATGTGCTCGAGCATGTGCGACACGCCCATCCGCTCGCGCGACTCGTGAATGGACGAAGCGCGTACCCAGGCACCGAACGCAACTGACCGTACTCCCGGCATATGCTCCGAGACTACGGTCAGCCCATTCCCAAAGACGGTCCGGCGCACCCCGGCGTCAGACCGGGGCGACTTCACCAGGATCACGCTCTGGAGCGCCCGCCGCCTCCGCGCCCACCGCGGCCGCCTCGGCCGCCACCGCGTGGACGTTCACTGCCTTCGCCGGCAGTTGTGGAACCGCCCTCGACCGCGGGCGAGCCGTCGCCGGCATTGTCATCTACAACGGCCGTCGTCGAAGGCGTCA
>JBKJRV010000468.1:0-3825 GCA_046593115.1 Gemmatimonadaceae bacterium | reverse complement strand
GTCCGCCCAGCTCCAACCGACCGGTCGATCGAAGTAGTGATAGCGCGCGCATGACTGACGTACCACGCGTCTATCCGGCTCGCGAGCGAAGCGATGTTGCCACCGAGCCGCGCGACCTCTCCGCCGAGCTGAACGCCGAGCTGAACGCCGAGCAGGGGGCCGCGGCGGCGCACGGCGACGGGCCGCTCCTGATCGTCGCCGGCGCCGGCACCGGCAAGACGAGGACGCTCGTCTACCGGGTAGCCCACCTCATCTCCCGCGGCATCCGGCCCGAGCGCATCCTGCTCCTCACGTTCACCCGCCGCGCTGCGCAGGAAATGCTCGCGCGCGCCGAGCGCCTGGTGGGCGCGATGAGCGGACGCGTGCACGGGGGGACGTTTCACGCTACGGGCAATCGCCTGCTGCGTGCCTATGGCGAAAGCGCCGGCCTGCCGAAGGACTTTTCCATCATGGATCAGGGGGATGCCCAGGACCTCATGGGACTCGCGCGGTCGCAACTGGGCTACGCGCAGAAGGCGATGCGGTTTCCAAAGAAGGAGACGCTTCACTACGTCTATTCGCGTCACGTCAACACCGAGACGCCGATCGACGACATCCTCGACACCGAGTATGCGCAGTTCTCCGCCTACCGTCAGGATTTCATTCGCATTTTCGCCGATTACACCGCTCGCAAGGCCGAGCGGAACCTGGTGGACTACGACGATTTGCTGCTGTTCTGGGCGCTGATGCTCGAGAATGCACCCGAGCTTCGGGAGCGCATCGCCGGCATGTACGATCACCTGCTGGTGGACGAGTATCAGGACACCAATCACCTGCAGGCGCGCATTCTTCGCGGCATGTGTCACACGCACACCAACATCACCGTCGTCGGCGACGATGCGCAGAGTATCTACTCGTTTCGCGGCGCCAGCTTCCGGAACATTCTCGACTTTCCCCGCCAGCTTCCCGGCACGACAATCGTTGCACTCGAACAGAACTACCGGTCCACGCAGTTCATCCTCGACGCGACAAACACCCTGATCTCCCGCGCCCGCGAGCGCTATACGAAGAGCCTGTGGACGAAACGCGGCGGCGGCGAGATGCCCTGGCTGGTCACCGCCCGCGATGAGCAGCAGCAGACCCGGTTTGTGGTTGATCGCATTCTCGAGCTGCATGAGGAAGGCACACCACTACGCGAGATCGCGGTGCTCTTCCGCGCCGGCTACATGTCGGCCGATCTCGAGATCGAGCTCACCAACCGCAAGATCCCCTTCGAGAAGTGGGGCGGCCTGAAGTTTCTCGAAGCCGCGCACGTGAAGGATGTCCTGGCGTTCCTGCGCATCCTGGAGAATCCACGCGACGAGGTGAGCTGGTATCGACTCCTGATGCTTCTTCCCGGCATTGGTGATGTCACCGCTCGCGGTGCCATCCAAACGCTCCTGGAGCACGCGTGGCAGTCCGACGCGCTGCGCCGCTTCGTTCCGCCCAGACGCGCACAGGCGGCGCACGAGGCGCTTTCCGCGATGCTCGAGGAGCTGCGGCGTCCGCGGTCCGACGAGGAAGCGCTTGGCGCCACCGAAGAGATCTCCGCAATCCGGCGCATGTACGACGACATTCTTCGCGAGCGCTATGACCGTCCTGAGCCTCGGCTCCTGGACCTCGACCAGCTCGAGTCGATTGCATCGGGGTATCCCAGTCGCGCGGCGTTCCTGTCCGCCATCGCGCTGGAGCCGCCACAAGCCACCCAGGATCTGGCGGGCGGCAGCGAGCGGCAGGAGGACTGCCTGGTGCTCAGCACGGCCCACAGCGCTAAAGGCAAGGAATGGGACGCCGTCTTTCTCATCTGGGCTGTGGACGGCTGGTTCCCGTCATCACGTGCATTGCGCGACGATGAGGAAACCGAGGAGGAGCGGCGCCTCATGTACGTCGCGATGACGCGCGCCCGCAATCATCTGGCGGTCGTCTACCCCCTGCAGGCGTACTCCTCACGTGGTGGCGCGGAATACTCCTTCGATCAGCTCTCGCGGTTCATCGATCGTGGTGTTCGCGAGAAAATGGAGCGCGTCTCCCTGGGATCGGGCGACGCGCCAGCACAGTCACCGTCTCGCGCGCCCGTTCCAATGATCGACCTCCGTTCACTCCTCAAGGGGAAGTTCGGGCCGGGGTAGTCGCTGCCTTCTCCTGCTCATCGCTCCAGGTGCGAAGGGCCGCGAATGGATCCTTTGCATTTGCCTTCCCAAGTGCCACGATCCGTCTCACAGTGCGTCGCAGATCACTGCCCTCGAGCCGGAAAACGCGCTCGAACGTGGACAGATCGGTCGAGTACACGCGTCGCGCCAGCAACGCGGCGTTGTCGAGACGGACCCGCTCCATGTAGAGCGGCGACACGGCTTTCATCTGCGGCCCGATCACCTCGATGAGGGTTCTGCGCGCCTGTCCATAGATGGTGTCGCGCGCCGCCAAACGCGCCACTTTGCTCTCGGGATGCGCCTTGAGTGCAGAGT
This sequence comes from Gemmatimonadaceae bacterium, assembly GCA_046593115.1. Taxonomy (GTDB): domain Bacteria; phylum Gemmatimonadota; class Gemmatimonadetes; order Gemmatimonadales; family Gemmatimonadaceae; genus JBKJRV01. Next base: position 1,342 of record JBKJRV010000468.1, on the reverse strand, counting down.
CGAGTGTGCGGTAGAGCCGCTCCCAGAAGGCACTCAGCACCCGATCGTCCGCCCACCGCGCCTCGACCACTTCCGCGGCCGCTGGCTGTCCGCGGGAACGGAACAACCATGACGCGCCCCGCGCACCGACAAATTCGGCAAACGACTCGTTGAAAATCGCCTGTCCCTTCGCATAGAAGGTGTTGTGCGTGAGCTCGTGAATGACGGTGGAGGCGAGACTGATCGAGTCGCCCCGCAGCGTGGTGGACAGGAGTGGATCGTTGAAAAACCCCAGCGTGCTGAACGCAGAGGCTGGTCGGAGGTACACGTCATACTCGCGTCGCTCGAGGTCCTTCGCGGCGTCCCGTGCCGCGCCGAAGTCGAAGTAGCCCTTGTAGGGAACACGACCGACGATAGGGAACCACCATGTGTGCTGCACCAGGCGGTCACGCTGCGCCGCGGACAACAGCAGGACGAGCGTATCGTGCTCCAGCCTGGTGTACTGCGTGAAGCTTTTCTTCGCGTCGAGGCCGAGCGAGTCGATCGCAAACCGCCGCGCATCCACCACGAGTGCGAGCTTGGCGCGCGTCAGCGAATCCGTGCGTCGATCGGCAATGACCTCAGCGATCGGTTTCCGACCTTTGAGGATCTTCGCCTCCTCCCAGCCCGCCCGGCTCAGGTAGCAGCCCATGGGCGAAACGGCGAACAACAACACAAGTGCCACCGGAACGAGCGCAATCACCGCCCGCGTTCGCGATCTCATTGGCAAGCCCCCGATGAGCCAGCGCGCCTACGCAGCACCCGATACGCAGTGCGCACTTGTCAGTCGCGCATTACGGCGTAGTCGGCGGAAGCCTGAACACTCCGAGTTGGGCCTGCAGCCTGGCCGGGAATACCGTCCGGCCCGGATTCGTTGAGAACTGAAGGCTCACGCTCGGGGTGCTGCTCAACGTCCTCAACTCGTAATAGTCCATCGTGCCCTGGACCATTGACGACGATACACCGCCATCCAGGGGAAGAGTTTTCAACGTGATGGGATACGCGGCAGGCAGCAGGCCGGGATTCAGCGCAAACAGTCGTCCGTAGATCTGGCGGAAGTTTCGCGATTTGAACCGGTACCGCGGAGGAATCGCGGTCCGCGGCACTCCCGGAATGCTGTCCGTGTACGCGGCGATGCCGAAGTCTCCAAGAAGCGCCGCGAAGCTCTCCCGGCTCTTGTCCTCGACATTGCGAATGCTGGTCTTGCTGGTCTGCACGAGCCGGCCATAGATGGTGCTGTCCTTCTGATCACCCAGCCAGCGAAGAAAGAGCCACGCAGCCCCACGCTCCTCGAGCTCGCCAAAATCGCGGAAGGTCGTGATGG
>JBKJRV010000455.1:0-4393 GCA_046593115.1 Gemmatimonadaceae bacterium | reverse complement strand
TGAGGACGCGGGTCGAGCACGGACAAAGGAACCCATCGCGTACGACCTCCAGGGCCTGAGCCGCGTTTCCCTGTGCCAGGAGCAGCTCAGCTTTCAGCATTCTCGCCTGGGGATCATCGTCTGCGGCAACTGTGACCCCACCGAGCAGCCGCAATGCCGCCGTGGTATCGGCCCGGCGAAGTGCCGCGAGCGCATCAATGAGCGAGATGATATCCATTGCCCTTCCGCCGCCCTTTTGCGCCCTGCGTTCGAGCGGAGGGCGTATCATGGCCACTTTCGACGAATCGCGCTGGGCAACGGCGAGGATCGCAATGGTGGCCGAGTCCTGTGGCGGCAGCTTCGCGACCGCCATGCGTACCGTGTCTTTTGGCCATAACTCAAACCACGCCGCCTCGGCGACCATGACCCCGACAAAACGCCCGGAACCGATCTCCGGCCGGCGGAGCAGCAGTTGGCTCGCCTCACGAAAATGGCCCCGATACATGAGTTGCTCGAACTCGCCTGTGCTGGCGTCAAGCGCGCTGGCTCCCTTTCGAAAGCCGCTGCGCCGTTTCCCTCCTTCCCGGGTGAGTCGCAACACCGCCTCCGTGGAATCTGTTGCCATCATCAACTGGATAGCGGCCGTCTGGACCACAGCAGCGCTCGCACCGGACAGCATCTGCTGCGCCTCCGCGGTTCCGGCGAGTGCGGGATTCGTGATGCGTTCCACAAGACGCATCGATTCGGCATAGACGTCGGTCGTTGCGAGGGCATTGTACGCCCGCACATAACGGAGACCATCCTCGACGCTTCCCAGCTCGTACGCGAGGTTGATCGCGTGAATGTACGCCGGAGCAAAGCCGGAATCGGCGGCGATGGCGCGATCGAAGGCCTCCAGCACTGCGCGCCTCGGCTGGCGACGCCCCAGCCGGGTCCCGTGATGAAAGCGTGCCTCGCCGATCGCATACCAGGCGTCGGGATCCCCCGGATATCGCTGCTCGAGCAGATCGGTGATCTGAAACAGGCGTCGCACTCGCTCAGGCAAACCCGGATTCTCCACGAGGTTTTCGTTGGACCCGGCGATGGAGCGGCCAAGCGAATCACTGAGGATGATCAGGCTATCGCGCGCGCCCAGCCCCTGCAGATGTGAGGCAGCCCGTGACGTCATCGCGGCCGCGACAGTGTCGGTAATGTTGTTCAGCCATCCGCGCACCGTGCCGCCCCGGTACAGCGCAAGCGCGAAGTTGGAGTCGAGCGCGACCGCCTGCTCGTAGCTGGTCGTGGCTGAGTCGAAGACGGTTCGCCGGAAGTATTGTTCTCCCTGCAGGAACGCCTTCAGTGCCGGCAGTGAGCTCGAACCGACTCCGGCGAGCCGAACATCGCCGATGGGCCGGGTGCGTCCCAATTCGCGCAGGATGCTCACGGTAAGCGAGTCCAGCAGCCGATCCATGCGCTCGGCGTGATCGCTCCGGCGAAGCTCGGACAGCACGGAGCCGGAGTTGGCGTCGAACATGGTTAATGCGCCCCGCACTGAATCGCGGCCAAACTTCTCGAGTGTTCCGAACACGGCGAGGCCGGCTCCAGTGCGCCGCGCCAGCGATCCCACGGACTGGCGATCGGCGTGGCCGGCCCATCCCTGGACGACAATGCTCGGCGAAATGGTGCGGATCGGCCCGGCGCCGTCGAGATTGCGCGCCAGCACGTCAACCACGCCTTCCTTCCACAGCGTCAGCTCGGGGCTCAAGACGTTGAAAGGCGCAACCACCAGCACATTCGTATCGAGCCGTTGTTGCGCCCGCCCGCGATACAGAAACGCCCCGATGCCGAGCGCGACGACTACAACAGCTGCGGCGCCAAGCAGTATCCCGCGAAGTCCGCGCGAGCGCAGCGGTGCTCCCCCGCGCGCAACCACGGCGTCAGCGCCAACTGCGGCGAGCTCATCGCGAAATGCGCCCGCGGTCTGGAAACGGTCGTCGGGCTCCTTGCGCAGCGCACGCGCGATCGCGTTGCTGACACGGACGGGAATCTCGGGCCTCTCCTCCGTGAGCGCGGTCGGCGGCGTCATGAGGTGCGCGGCCGCGATGGCCTTGGGGGATGCCCCCGAGAACGGCGACCGGCCAGCCAGCATCTCGTATCCCACGAGCGCGAGGGCGTAGACGTCGGCGCGCGCGTCGACGTTCTTCTCACCGGTGAGTTGCTCCGGCGCCATGTAGCCCTGCGTTCCCACGGACATCCCGGTGCCGGTCAAACCTTCGCCGCCGGCGTTGATCAGCGCGCGCGCGACGCCGAAGTCCGCCAGCACCGCGTGCTCGTCCTCCAGCAGGATATTCTCCGGCTTGACGTCGCGATGGACGACGCCGTGGCGGTGCGCGAAAGAGAGCGCGTCGGCAATTTCGCGCAGAATGCGCAGGGCGTCGGGGATCGGAAGCTGGCCCTCCCGCCTGAGCCGGTGACGGAGCGATTCGCCTTCGATGAAAGGCATGACGTAGTACATCAGGTCATCGCGCGCACCCGCGCTCAGCACCGGCAGAATGTGCGGATGATGGAGCTGCGCGGTCACTTCCATCTCGCGCTTGAAACGCGCCGAGCTGACTTCGCTCACCATTTCCGGCGGCAGCACCTTGATCACAACGTGCCGATTGAGCGACGCCTCGGTGGCCAGGAAGACGTGACTCATGCCGCCGCCGCCCAGCTCCCGTTCCAGCCGGTAGCTATCGCCGAGCGCCAGCTGAAGCCGGGAGAGGAGATCCTGCAGGGAAGGCACCGCCGTTAGGGGACGGCATAAGATAGGGCTTTGGCTGCAGTCGAGCCACCGTCTTCACAGCCGCTCCGACCCGTCCGTCGAATCACGGTAGATCCCGACACTCGCTCCGCTCGTGCGGGATGACAGGGTTAGGGTGTCCGTGCGGGATGACGGGAGGGTGACCTGCGGGATGGCAGGGGAAGGTGTCATACGGATGACAGGGAGGGTGACCTGCGGGATGGCAGGGCAAGGAAGTCGTGCGGGATAGACAAACGTATCAACGCTCGCGTTCCGAAAGCCGTAGAGCAGGGTAACACTGACGGTGCATCAGCTTCATGATTGGTCCTGTGATCGGTGAAGGCGCCCCGCTCAGGCACCCCCACACCTCAGTCGGTAATGCCTCTCATGACGCTTCGCTCAGTCAGAACACGCACGATCCCAGGTGCACTCGCCGCCGTCGCACTGGGAATAGCCATGGTCTCGACGACGGCCCACGCACAGGCGACCGGACGCACCTCCGGCGTCGACACGTCGAATTTCGATCGGTCCGTCCGTCCCCAGGACGACTTCTTTCGATTTGTGAACGGAGGCTGGCTGAAGCGCGTCGAAATCCCTGCCGACGAATCGGACTGGGGCTCATTCAGTGAGTTGCACGAGAACAGCCGAACTGCCCTGCGCGCTATCCTCGAGGAAGTGTCCTTGTCCCCGGCGACGCCGAATTCGGAGCGCAGCAAGGTTGGCAACCTGTACGCCAGCTTTCTGGATTCGGCGCGTGTCGAGAGGCTGGGTATAACGCCGCTTGAAAGCGAGCTACGCGCTCTCGCAAAGCTGAAGTCCTCGGCACAGCTGCCGGCGGCGTTTGCGCACGCCGCGCGGCTCGGCATTCAGGTACCCCTCGCGGTGGGCGTGTTGCCTGATCCGAAACGATCCTCCGTGAATGTCGTCATCGTGAGCCAGTCCGGCCTCGGTATGCCTGACCGCGATTACTATCTGCTGCAGAACGCGAAGATGGACGCCACCCGTCAGGCCTATCGGAGCTACATCGCGCGCCTGTTGACGCTGGTGAGCCAGCCCGATCCGGAAGCAGCGGCTGGCAGGATCCTCGCCCTCGAAACCTCGCTGGCCGGCAAGCATTGGGATCGCGCACGCAGTCGGGATCGAAACGCGACCTACAACATGATGACGAGCGCGAAGCTCGCCGCCCTGTCACCTGGCTACCACTGGAAGGCATACCTCTCCGCAGCCGGACTGTCGAAGGCCTCCGAATTCGTCGTCCGCCAGCCGGATTATGTCGTCGCCCTCGACTCGATCATGGAGCGAACGCCGGTATCCACGTGGCGCGAGTATCTCACCTTCAAGCTGATCGATCAATACGCCGGTGAGCTGCCCTCATCGTTTCAGCAGGCCGAGTTCGAGTTCAGCGGTCGCACGCTGTCGGGCCAGCAGGCTATGCCGGTGCGCTGGAAGAGGGCCGTGGACGGAGTTGGCGGGACACTCGGTGAAGCGGTGGGAAAAATCTATGTCGAACGGCATTTCAAGCCTGAAGCCAAGGCGCGCATGGATGCGATGGTGCGCAACCTCCGGACGGCGTATCAGGTGGGGATCGACAGTCTCGACTGGATGAGTCCCGCGACCAAGGCGCAGGCGCAGGCGAAGTTAACAAAGTTTACG
>JBKJRV010000363.1:0-5602 GCA_046593115.1 Gemmatimonadaceae bacterium | reverse complement strand
GGCTGCGGCATGACAGGTGGGTCGCTCGCGGCGGCGCGGTAACGAGTTTTTTACACGCAGCCCGCAGCAGGCTAGTATCTGAGCTGACCTTCTTAAGGAGATATCTCATGGCCAAGTACGTCGACGGTTTCGTCATTCCCGTTCCGAAAAAGAACGTCCAGGCGTATCGCCGCATGGCGCAGAAGGCGGGCAAGGTCTGGGTCGAGTTCGGTGCGCTCGAGTTCCGCGAGTGTGTCATCCATGATGGGAAGGCCGACAAAATGGTGCCATTCGCTCGCGCGGCGAAAGCCAAGCCGAGTGAGACGGTGTTTTTCTCGTGGATCGTGTACAAGTCGCGCGCGGACCGTCAGCGCATCATGAAGAAGGTCATGAAGGACAAGCGAATCGAGGCGATGATGGGCCCTGATGGCATGCCCTTCGACCCTCGTCGAATGGTGTATGGTGGGTTCAAGGTGATGGTGGATTTGTAGGAACATGCCGGGGTGATTCAGCCAGCGCGCTTCTGTTCCGCTTGTGCTGTTGGTGGCAGGACCCGCCACTCAGCCCAACAGGTACCGCACTACCTTATCGGCACGCACGGCATCCCACGCGTCCACGAGCCGGCCGAGCGAGACGAGATCGTCGCCGCTCGTCACGATCGGCGGCTCGAGCCCTTCGTCGCGCACCTGCGCCAGCCCGACGGTCGCGGTGAGGCCGTTGCAGAGGCATCGTCGGCCCTCCGTGTCCTCCGCGGAGCCGCCCTTTCTCACATAGTCCGCAACCGGTTCCGCCGGGCAGCGGTACATGAGACGTCCCTCGGCGTTGCGCACGGCGACACGGAGATAACCGAGGTCGCAGATGCGTTTGCGCGGTGGCGCGGGTTCATGACTTCCATATGAGACGACCTTGAACGGGTACCCCGTGGGCGACGCGCGCGGGTCGGTGAAGACGGAGACACTGCCCGCGGCCGCGGCGTGCAACACCTCTCCCCGCAGCACCGGATCGACGCCCGACTCCTCGCAGAACGCGAACAGCGTGCCCACCTGGATGCCCGCCGCCCCGGCGTCGAGCGCGCGCCGCAGCCCCTCGGGCGAGCCGGCCCCGCCCGCGAGCCAGAACGGGAGGCCAAGCTCGCGCATCTTCGCGAGGTCCACGGCATCGCGGTCACCGTACAGTGGCTCGCCCCGCTCGTTCAGCTGAAGCTCGCCGCGCGGCGGCGCGTTGTGTCCACCGGAGGTCGGACCTTCGACGACGAAGCCGTCCACGCGACCGGTGGATTTCCGCGCGAGGGTCATCGCGAGCGAATTGGCGGACACCACCGCGAGAAAGCGCGGACGGACGAGCGGCGACGACGGCCGCCAGTGCTCGAATGGATCAAAGGCGATCAGCTCGATCTCCTCGCGCTTCGCGCCTTCGACGTCGAGCCGGAGCTGCGCCGGCCGATGCTCCGCGAGCGCGTCGAGCGCCCCCGGGATCTCACGCGGAATCCCGGCCCCCATGATCACGAAGTCCACGCCCGCGAGCATCGCCCCATAGAGTGACGGAAGGGTCGGCATCTGGACTTTCGTGAGCAGGTTGATGCCCACCGCTCCGCCGTGTCCTTCCTTCGCGAGCCACACCTCCACGAAGTTCGCCACCATCGTGACGCGCTGGCGCGCGGCGGTCACCGCCTGCTTGTACATCGGGAGCAGCTTGTACGGCGTGCCGTCGGGGCGGCCATTCCGGAGGAAATAGCGCCGCAAGACTTCAGCGCCCGCCTCCGGGATCGGGAAGTGCTCAATCGCGCGGCGGACGTGGCCGCCCGCGTCGCCATCCTGAAGACGGCGCACCATCACCGTATCGAGCACGGTACCGGATACAACGCCGAGCTGGCCCGCTCGGGACACGGCATTCGCGAGGCGCCAATTGGAGACGGCGACGCCCATGCCGCCCTGAATGATTCGGGGAAGAAACGACATGTCCATTGCCGCGGGGGGACAACCAGAGGGAACCGATGGAATGTTGCGCTGGCACGCGGGGCTGTTCATCAGGGAAACCCCGAGATCTGTAGGGGAAAATGCCACCTCATGCAGCCGCTATGCGGGCGCGGAAGGTCTGCCGGTGTTCGCTTCGTCCAGCGCGCGCCCACCGGCCGAGCGTCGCCGCTTCCTCGGGCGCGAGGGTAATCGCCGCCGCCTCATGACCCATGGCACCGTCTCCACAGGAGGTGCCACACACTTGCTATAACGTCTTCGATGTCAAGCCAGTACCAGGCGACTGCGGTGGCCGCGCTGAGCAGCTGGCAATCCGCCCGCTGTTCGTCCGGATTTCCCCGACAAGTCGGCGGTCTCTCGCCGACAGACCGGTGCGCGAGCGAACCCTAGCTTCGGGAGAATCAGTGGGCCGCGCATCCCGCGCCGACCCGGAGCCACCCGGAGGAATTATGGCGACCATCACTTCCGCCCCCGCGTCGCGTCGCGCGCCGCGCACAGCCGACCCAGGCGCGAAACGTGGACCGATCCTGGTCGCGACTGATGGCTCCACCTCCTCTGACGTCGCATTCTCGGCTGCGCGACTGCTCGAAGCTCGCACCGGGCTTCGTGTCAGCGTGCTTTCGGTGCTCGATCGCATGCCGGCGATTCTCCCTTCGCCCGATGGGATCGCTCCGCCGCCGGATCCCAACATCATTCGTGTCGAGTTGCAAGCCGACCTGGTCCGCCGCCAGCTTCGCCAAACGGCCGGCGAGAACTCTGACTGGAGCGTCGAGGTCAAGCTCGGAAGACCCGTTTCCGAGATCGCGCTGGCGGCGAAGGCGAGCAACGCCGAGTTGATCGTCACCGGCCTCAATCGCCACGGCGTCCTGGAGAGGCTGCTCGGAAACGAAACACCGCTGAATGTCGTGCAGCTTGGTGACACGCCGCTTCTGGCTACGGCCGCGAGCTTTCGGGAGCTCCCGAGACATGTACTGATCGCGGTCGATCTTGATTCTCCGGGGATCGACCAGCTCCGCAACGCGCCGGCCCTTCGGGCACTGTTCGCCGAGGTCCAGTCTGTGTACTTCATCCACGTCGTTCCCGACACCGAGACGTGGGGACCAGACGGCGCATACTGGGATCATCATTATGGAGAGGCGGTGCACCACGCGTTCGAGTATGCCAGGCAGGTGCTCGCGCTTCCGTCGCGCATACCCGTCCGGCTCATTACGCCGAACGGTGAACCGGCGCGCCAGATTCTGGACTTCACGGCGTTTGCGAAGATTGATCTGATCGTCGCCGGTCGGCGGTCGGCGGCCGCCCTGCAGCGCCGGCTCGTGGGCGGCATCGCCGGCAAGCTCCTGCGAGGCGCGACGTGCTCGGTCCTGTTGCTGCCGCAGCGTGAGACGTTCGCGGATATCGATCCAGCGACCCAGAACTATGGCAGCACCGAGACGCTGATCGATCGGGAACGCTGGGTCGGCCGGCTCGCGGAATTCTCGCGACGCAACGCCGGACGCCGCCTCGCGCTCGAGGTAGACGACGTGCATCTCGGCGCGCAGATACAGGCATCTGCCTGGCCGCTGGCCGGGGTCGACTACGATCATCGTGATGGATGCGTGGAAATCATGCTCGGAAGCATTGGCGGCGGTACACGTCGCTTCACGCACAACATTCCGGCGGCGACATCAATCGACATTCTGGTTGCGGCGACCGGAACCGACAGCGCGCTTCGCATCGCATATGATGGTGGCCAGGTGGTGCTGACCTTCGCCGATTGAACCGGCGTGCACGAGGGCTCGACCCATGGCAACGTCTGCTGCACCCCGAAGCAACCACGCGCCGTCGTCTTGAGTCGCGCACCAAACGTGTACGAGGCGCCATGACTTTCGATCCCCTGAATGCGAAAGACGCAGCCGCGCCGAATGTTCGCTCGGTGCATCCCGCGGAGATGGGCCCGCGCGACGAATCGGCGGCCCAGGGCGAGCGGGAGTGGGCCGCCGCGGTTGTCTCCGTGCGCGAGCTGTTCAGTCCGCGTTCAGTCGCGGTCATCGGAGCTTCGCGGCAGCGCGGGACGATTGGTGGTGAAGTGCTCCACAACCTGATGAGCTACGGCTTTCAGGGCCCGGTGCTTCCAGTGAATCCAAATGCGCCCGTGGTGCAGAGCATGATCGCGTACGCGAACGCCGAGGATATTCCAGGGCCGGTGGACCTCGCCGTGATCGTCGTCCCCTCGAGCCTCGTGCTCCAGGTCGCCGAAGCATGCGGCCGCAAGGGCGTTCGGTCGCTGGTCGTGATTTCGGCGGGCTTCTCGGAGACGGGCAGCGAGGGGCGAGCGAGACAGGCGGAACTCATGCGGATCTGCCGTGCAACCGGGATGCGTCTCGTCGGCCCGAACTGCATGGGGATTCTCAACACCGATCCGGCGGTGCGACTCAATGCCACCTTCGCTCCGGTTCCGCCGCCGCCCGGACGGATTGCCTTCATGTCACAGAGCGGGGCGCTCGGACTCGCGATCATGGACTACGCGAGCATGCTCGGTCTGGGTCTCTCGACCTTCGCCTCCGTCGGCAACAAGGCGGACATCTCGGGGAATGACCTGCTTCGCTACTGGGAGCAGGATGAGAACACCGACGTGATTCTTCTCTATCTGGAATCGTTCGGCAACCCGCGGAAGTTTTCCCGCATCGCGCGACGGGTCGCACGCGTGAAGCCGATCCTGGCGGTGAAAAGCGGCCGTTCGGCGGCGGGGGCGCGCGCGACCGGTTCACACACTGGGGCGCTCATTGCCGCGTCGGATGTCACCGTCGACGCCCTTTTCCGGAACGCGGGCGTGATCCGTTGCGGCACTCTCGAGGAAATGTTCGACGTCGCCTCGCTGCTCGCCAATCAGCCTCCACCCACCGGCCGCAGAATCGCCATTCTCACGAACGCCGGCGGCCCCGGAATACTCTGTGCCGACGCCTGCGTCGCCGAGGGTCTCGAGATCCCGCTGCTCTCCGATGCGACTCGGCAATCGCTTGCCGCGAATCTGCCTCGGGAGGCGAGCACCGCGAATCCCGTCGACATGATCGCATCCGCCACCGCCGACCAGTTCCAGCACGCGATCGGGGTGCTCGGGCGGGACCCTGATGTACACGCGATCGTCGTCATCTTCATTCCGCCGCTCGTGACAAAGGCGGAAGACGTTGCGCGCGCCATCGTGGAAGGGACGCGAGGTCTGGCGCGGAGCAAGCCCGTGCTCAGCGTTTTCATGCAGGCCCGCGGGGTCCCCGAGGAACTGCGCGGCGGCGATGTGCGGATTCCCTCCTACGCGTTTCCCGAAGCGGCGGCGATCGCGCTCGCGCAGGTCGTTCGATACGGCGCCTGGCTCGCGCAACCACCCGCGCTGGCGGTGCACTTCGCCGACGTTCGCCGTGACGAGGCCGCGGCGATTATCGCATCCGCGCTCGCTGGCGGGGGGGGCTGGCTCGAACCGGAAGCGCTCTGGAGGTTGTTGGCGTGCTATGGCCTGCCAGTCCTCGACCAGCACGTCGTCACGACAGCCGAAGAGGCGGCGCGCGCGGCAGCCGATTCCGGAGGCACAGTCGCCCTCAAGGCCATTGCGCCGGGACTCGTGCACAAGACGGAAGCGGGCGCGGTTCGCCTTGGCCTGCGACCGGACGCGGTGC
>JBKJRV010000301.1:0-14365 GCA_046593115.1 Gemmatimonadaceae bacterium | reverse complement strand
ACGGCTTCGACGAACGACGCCGATGTGAGTGTTTCTCTCCAATCGGATTGCGTGATCTGACGCAGGTTACCGCCGAAGTGAGCGACCGATGCAAGCCGCTCGGGCTCCCTGAACGGAACGTACGGATGCTTTACCGCGTCGAGGATGGCGGCCATGCTGGTGCTCAGCGCGATGGCGATCGCGATGCAGAGCACAGCCGACAGTGTGAAGCCGGGGCTCCGGCGCAGGGACCTGAAGATCAGCCGGAGCGACGCGATCACGTCGTGGGGACTAGGGCTGGCCGTCGCTCTGGCTTTCCGCGTCCGCGACGTGGGGTTTTTTGATCTCCCGGCTCGCGGTCAGCTCCGCCTTTTCCTTGAACGTGAAAAGGCGGCCGCACGATTTGCAGATGTAGTTGCCGGTGCGCTGCCCCTGATCGTACTCTTTCGCGAGCGACTCGTGCGGGCAGGGCTTGTCCCCCCAGTTCGCTCGAAGCTGCGCCGCCTTCTTCGCCTGCATCAGCCGGCGCGCCCCGACTTCTCGAGCCCGGCTTCCTGCGCCATCTGCGCGATACCGTCGTCGATGGTCCGCGAGTGATGCATGGAGCAGAACTTCGGCCCGCACATCGCGCAGAACTCGGCGCTCTTGAAATACTCCGCCGGCAACGTCTCGTCGTGGTACTCGCGCGCACGCTCGGGATCGAGGCTCAGCCGGAACTGCTCGTTCCAGTCGAACTTGTAGCGCGCGCGTGAGAGCGCGTCGTCACGGTCGGTGACACCGGGACGCCCGCGCGCGATATCGGCTGCATGCGCCGCGATCTTGTACGCGATCACGCCTTGCCGCACGTCTTCCGCGTTCGGGAGGCCGAGGTGTTCCTTCGGCGTCACGTAGCAAAGCATGTCCGCGCCATACCAGCCGATCATCGCGGCACCAATGGCGCTCGTGATGTGATCGTAGCCGGGCGCAATGTCGGTGACGAGCGGCCCCAGAGTGTAAAAGGGCGCCTCGTGACACACTTCCTTCTGCCGGCGGACGTTCATCTCGATCTGGTGCATCGGGATGTGGCCGGGTCCCTCCACCATGACCTGGACGTCGCGCTCCCAGGCGCGCTTCGTCAGCTCGCCAAGCGTTTCGAGCTCCGCGAACTGCGCACGATCGCTCGCGTCGTGGATGCTGCCGGGACGCAGTGAGTCGCCCAGCGAGATGGTGACGTCGTACTGGCGCAGGATCTCGAGGATGTCGTCGTAGCGCTCGTACAGCGGGTTCTGCTTGCGGTGATGCATCATCCACACGGCGTGCAGCGAGCCACCGCGGCTGACGATGCCCGTCACGCGACCGTAGACGAGCGGCAGGTGCTCGAAGAGGATGCCGGCGTGCAGGGTCATGTAGTCCACACCCTGCTTCGCCTGGTGCTCGATCATGTCGAGCAGGTCGTTGGCGGTGAGCTCCTCGAGCTCCTTCCCCATGAGCACGGCCTGGTAGATCGGCACGGTGCCGATGGGCACGGTGGACGCTTCAATAATCGCCGCTCGAACGCGATCAATGTCCGTTCCCGTCGACAGATCCATCACGGTGTCGGCGCCGTACTTCACCGCGAGGTTCAGCTTTTCGAGCTCGGCGTCGATGGATGACGAGACGGCGGAGTTGCCGATGTTGGCGTTGATCTTCACGCGCGACACCTTGCCGATCGCCATCGGCTCGAGCCGGCCAGCGAGGTGGTTGGTGTTCGCGGGGATGATCAGCCGGCCGCGCGCGATCTCGGCGCGGACGAGCTCGGGGTCGAGCTGCTCCCGTTCGGCGACGAAGCGCATCGGCTCGGAGATTTCGCCCCGGCGCGCGATGGCCATCTGGGTGATGCCGCTGGGGCCCGAGGCGCTCGCTGGCGCGGATGGGGCTGGTGCGCCGATGGCAGGCGCCGAAGGCGCTGGTGCGCCACGAACTGATGTCGTCATGTCTGACTCCCTACGCCGGTATGAGCCGGATCAGGTTCTACGGGACTCTCTCAGCCGACACGCGAATGTGCGGACGGCACCCCGGTCAAGAGGAAGGATAATCGATCGGAGGGTTTTGTGTCGGGCGAGCCCGGTTACGGCTTCTTCACGTACAGGGCACCAGCCAGTAGTGGATCCGGAAACCCGAGACGGAAATACCGCATCGTGCGTGCTTGCAATCCTGGCCGATCGAGATAGGTGACCAACTCCAGCGTGTCGAATCGAACGCCAAGCTGGTTCTCGAATTTCAGCTCCACCTGATCGCCGACGCGCCGGAACTCGAAAACAACACTGTCTACTGTTTCCTCCCGAAGCGACCCGTCCCGATTGAAATGATGGTCCACGCTTGCCGCAAGCAGGCGAGCGCGCGACAGAATCCTGAGGGAGCCTCCGACCCGATCGATATAGGAGCCGTCGAAGAAGGTCCCGCCAACCCTGAACGGCAACGGACTGGAACGGACCAGCGTGAGGATGTACTCGCCGGATGGCTCCGATGTCTTCGGGGGTCCGCCTCCGTCAGAGCACGCAGAGAGTATCGCGGCAACGGCGACGGCGACAAGACGACGCGGAGTCATGAGTGGCATACCCTGGAATCTACGGTAGTTGCAGGAGACGATACACTACATCCCCGCCGCCTCGAATTCGGCCGCGGAGGTAGCCACTGTCGAACCTGCCTTCGATGACGAGGGCAGTGTCCCGCGCCCGTTGGCCCCGGAGCAGCGCCAGCACCACCGAATCCCCATTCAGCGTGCCAAGCATGCCAGGGAGTTCGGAGCCCGAGGACCTGTAGTTACCGCTCACCTCCGCTCGAGCACCGACGGCGCCCGCGACGTACAGGTCGATGACCGACGGACCGGAACCGCTCTCCCGGGAGTATCTGCCCTCGAGGCGGTGATCGATATCGGCGGTGACGCGGAGTCGATGCTCGCGCAGCTTCACGAGCGACCCGAATACCCCGAGCCCGCCAACAACATGAACAAGCAGTCCCCGACCGGTGAACGGGTCGTTCTCCGAACGGTAATAATCGTGGTAGTTCGCATCGACCGCTGCGACCGTGACGTTCTGCGTGAATCCCGGAACGAATACGTCGGCCTGCGACTCGATGCTCGTGTTCTTCAACTGGCCCGACACGAGAAACTCCACGCTGTCCACGAAGATCGAGAAGGCGCCTCTCGGCGAGCTCGCGGTTATGAGATAGCGCGCTGTATTCCGCGTTGCATTCCAGAAAAGAGTGAGCGATTGCCGGTCGCGATTGAACGCATCGACTTCCGCGAACGGAATGCTCGGGGCATCGGGCACGGTCGTAATTGCCGTCAGCACGCGCCCATCCGCAGTCGTCACCCGGAGCCGATACGTTCCGCCCCCCGCGATCTCGAGTGCCGGATGGCCGGGGAACGCGGGGTCCGGTATGCCGTTGCCGAACTCGTACATGCCCGTTCCCCGGGCTCCACTCTCGACATCACGCTCGATCGCGATGACGGAGTCACCGGACGGGCCGTAGATGACCACCGTGGCCTCGGTGAGCGGATCACCGCCGTGGCTCGCGATCGGATCCAGGGAGTCAAACGGAATGCGTGCGGGGTTGCCCGCGCGACCAGTGAGCAGACGCTCGAGCAGGACGCGCTGCTCGAAGCGACCGGGATCCAGCACCGAGTGCACCACGATCTGCTCGCGTCCGGGCCCAACCGGCGTCTCGTCGAATCGGCATCCCGATACGACGAGCAGCACGACGGCGTACGCGATGAGCCGAGGCACCTAGAACGCCACCGTCAACCCGATCGTCGGCAGCAGTGGAAGCTGGGAAACGGCCTCCCGCGTTGGCGGCGTCGATTGATAGTCGTACAGGTAGCTGAAAACGTTCTGACGATTGTACAGATTGATCAGGTGCAGTGATGGAGTGATTCTCGCGTCGCCCTTGCGAAAAGTGCGCTCGACCCCGAGATCGACGCGGTGGTACAGCGGCAGGCGTCCCCCGTTGCGCGTTGTGCCCAGAGGTTGCGTCTCCGGCTCCGTCACTCCTGTCTCCCAGTAGCCTGTCACCGGATCGTGAGAGCGCCGCACGATTTCACCGACGATGGGGGTGTAGGGGGTGCCTGTCGCGAAGCCCAGGTGT
Organism: Gemmatimonadaceae bacterium; assembly: GCA_046593115.1. Taxonomy (GTDB): domain Bacteria; phylum Gemmatimonadota; class Gemmatimonadetes; order Gemmatimonadales; family Gemmatimonadaceae; genus JBKJRV01. Next base: position 10,282 of record JBKJRV010000301.1, on the reverse strand, counting down.
CCCGAGAAGCGAAGCTGCCGCGGCCCACGGTAACTGCCGACGACATTCAGATTGTGCCGCCTGTCCTGCGTCGGGAAAAAGCGCTGGCTGCCCTGCCGCCGCGTCGCCACCGAATACGTGTACGCAATCCACCCACCGGCGCGCTCGCCTTCGAGCTGACGCAGGAAGAGGTCGACGCCATACACCCCGCCCTCGATCGATCGCACCTCATCGCCTTGCCGCGACGGATCGTCCGCGGGATCAGGTTCGGTGAGATTCGAATAGCCTTTCCAGAATGCTTCGGCGCGGACGAGACGCGACGACGACCCGGGTATCGCTTCGAAGCCCGCAACGAGATGGTTGGCGGTGGCGACCGGGATGTCACGATTGCTCGCGGTCCAGAGCTCGAACGCGCGGAAAGACACATCCTCGTGCCGGAGCGAGTGCATCCACTGCGCATGACGCGCGGCCGCACCCGTGAGAGCGAAGTCGGGCCTCACGAAATACTTGAGCGAGATTCGGGGCGAGACCCCGACCCATTTCGCGATCGACACCCCCTCAACGCGAATACCCGGTCGCAGGATGAGCTGCTCGCTCACGCGCCAGTTGTCTTCCAGAAAAGCCGCGGTGGAAAACGACGATTGAAAGAACGATTGCAATGTCGCCGTCAGCTTCGGCGCGACATCACGGAACCGCACGAGATGACGCGCGTACTCGTAGCCGACAGCCAGCTGATGCGACTGCACCCGTGCGTCGAGCGAGCCGGCCACGCGCCATTCGATGACACGATTGGAGACCACCCGCGATGCCTGACCATCGTCCAGCCGACTGCTGAATCGCGTGATCGAGGCGCGCTGCTTCAGCGACAGCCGCTCTCCGATCGGCTGGAGCCAGGTTATGCCGGCCGCGGAATTTCCCCACTGATGCTGCACCGTTTCCGCCTGGGTGAGCGTATCCGCGTCGGCCAGGCCAGCGAGATTATCGGAACCGTCATACGCCGTGAATAGAAGACGCCCTCCGCTCGTGAGCTGATGCGAGACGTGGACGTGCTCGTCGCGGAAGTAGTAGGGAAACCCCAGGTCGGTGACCGCCGACGCCAAACGGTCGGCGTATGTCCGGCGAGCACTTGCGCTCCACGTCGTCCGAAACCCGGGCAACGAGCCGCCAAGCGTCGCACTGGCCGCCAGCAATGAGAAGGCGACCTGGCCATGCACCCCGGGTCGCGGATCGCTCGCACTCGTGATGTCGAGTACGCTCGAGAGTCGTCCCCCATGCTCGGCCGTGAACGCTCCCGTCAGCAGTTCCGCCGACCCTACGGTGCCGTCAGGGAAGGTGCTGAAGAGTCCGTACAGGTGCGAGGGGTTGTAGATCGGAATGCCGTCGAGAAGGATCAGATTCTGATCCATCTCGCCACCTCGCACGCTGTAGCCAGCCGAATAGTCGCTCCGGGACGCCACCCCTGGCAGCAGCTGCACCGCTCGCATCACGTCGCGTTCCGCGAGGGGAGGTACGGCGGCGAGCTCCCTCGAAGACATTGCAATGGCGCCGACGTTCGGCACCTGCTCGAATCGGGCGCGTGCGTCCTGGCTCCCCGTCGTTCGCACCGTGCTCAGGACCAGCGCCGTTGCCGTGAGCCGAATGCGCAGCCGAACCGTATCACCCGCCACGAGGCTGATCCGCTGCTCCGCCGGCCGATAGCCGAGGAGTCGCACTCGTATCAGCAGTGAGTCGTGCGGCGTCACCTCGGAAAAACGAAAACGGCCCCGATGGTCGGTGGTGGTCGTTCGCCCAACCCGCAGGAGCGTGACCGTAGCAAACGGCAGGAGCTCTTCGCGCCCTTCGGCCACGACCGTGCCGAGCACCACTGCGGTTGGTTGTTGTTGCGCGCCCAGCGGCGCTGCCAGCAGAGCTATCCAGGCGACGAACAGCGATATCCGGTTCACATTACCCGGCCATCTCCGCGAGTGAGGGAAACTCGTGCTGCTTGCGCCCCACCTCGCCGTCGAACTTTGCGGTCGTCTTGTAGAGCTCGTACCGCCCGTCGGTTGCGTGCTCTGACATGCGCGTGCGCAGACGCACCATTTCGAGCGGCTTCATCGGTTTGAAGTTGTCTGCCACGCCGATGTTCTGCTTCAGCACCTTCATGGAATCGATGCCGCTCACCGTTGTCGCCACTGGCAGACTCATGGCGTAGCGCAACGCGTCCGTCGCCGGGATCACTTTCTTTTTCACCGCGGGCGCTTCGCCGCCAAGACTCTTCATCCCGATCGGCGCGATGCCTCGGCGATTGAGCTCAGGCAACACCAGCTGCTCGAAGCTCTTGAACGACGCATCAAAGCAGTTGAGCGGAAGCTGGCAGCTGTCGAACGGGTAATCGTACGACAGCATCTTCATGTGAATGGCGGGATCCTTGTGCCCCGTAAAGCCAAGGAAGCGGACCTTCCCCTGGTCACGCGCCTTCAGCAGCGCTTCCGCAGCCCCGCCCCTCATGAAATGCCGCTCGGGGTCATTGAAATACACGCACTCGTGCAGCTGCCACAGGTCCAGGTAGTCGGTCTTCAGCCGCTTCAGCGATTCCTCCAGCTGTTTCATCGCGACCTTGCCGTCGCGGCCGTGCGTGCAGCACTTCGACATGAGAAAAACCATCGGCCGCCACTCGCCGGCGAGTGCCTTGCCCATCCGCTTCTCGCTCTTCCCGTCCTCGTACTCCCACGCATTGTCGAAGAATGTGATCCCCGCCTCGATCGCCGAGCGCATGATGCCGACTGCGTCCTGCTCCTTCGGTACTTTGCCGATATGTGATCCGCCAAGTCCGAGCGCGGAAACATGAGCGCCAGTGCGCCCGAATGGCCGAAGGGGAATCATGCTATCGCTTGCCGCCGAGTAGCCCGCCAAGCAGACCGCTGAGCGATCCGCTCTGGGCAATGCGTGCGAGATCGTCTGCCACCTGACCATCCTTGTTCTGGTCGAAGATCCCGCCCAGCACTCCGCCCATGCCGGGCACTCGCCGCTCGATCTCCTGCTTCTCCCCGCGCAATACGGACTCGATGCCGCCGGCGGCGCCGCCCTGACCTGCACCCGGCTGACCGGCCTGACCGGCACCCTGCTGCTTTCTCTTCGCGAGCACGCCCATGACAATGGGCGCGAGAATCATGAGAAGCTGGGTGACCTTCTGGGGATCGAGGCCCGCGGCGCCGCCAATCCCCTTCTCCACCGCCGGCTGACGTCCGCCAAGGATGTGGCCGAGGATGCCGGCGCCGGGACCGGACGATGGGTTGCCGAAGATTGACGCCATATTCGCGAGCGTATTGCCGTGGTCGCCGAGCGCGGTTTCGAGCGACGCCGCGCCGCCGGGTTGTTCGACGTTGCGCGCCAGTCCGCCAATGAGCAGTGGTAGCGCCATCGCGACTGCCTGCTGCGCCGTTTGCTGATCGACACCGAGCTGATTGCCGATGTTGCTTACCGCGCCGGGATTGAGCTGCTGAGAAACCTGATCGAGAATGGAGGACATGGACCACCTGCGTAAAGGAGAGGCCAACCGATCCCGGTCATGCAGGGAATTTTCGGGCCAGCAGGGTTCGTTCTGCCCTTACGCAGTACGCAATACGCAGCAGGCTATCTATTCTCCCACGCAAACCCGCTGGTAAGCCGCTCGAGCCGCTTTCCCTCGACCAGTCGCAGGATCGTCGTCCCGCCGTTCGCTTCCATCATCCCCCGCGCCGCCAGGTCATCATGGCCGTCGCCATCGGCATCGAAGGCGTAGATCACATCGTGGGCCTTGAAACGCAGGTCGCTGATCGGCACCCGTCGCGGATTGCCAAGCGCGTCGACCAGCACCGCGCGCTCACTCACGAATTCGAAATCGCCAGCACGAAGACTGCTGATGAACAGCATCCGTCCGCCGTTGAAGCAGCCGACCACCTGCCCCTGCTGCATCCGCGTACGCGGGCGCAGCCGCTCGATCATGCGGGCGGTGTCGGCGCGAACCACATCGGACAGTGAATCCTTGATCGACGCCGTGCGCGCGAGAAGCGTCTGGGGAATCGAGTCGCGCTGACAGTCTTCCGTCACCGGCGCGCGCGCTTCGGTGGTGCGCTCCGCGGACACGGGCAGCGGCTCGCTGATGGCCGCGAGCGAATCCACCCGCTTCGGCGCATCGAGCACGACGACGATGCGCCCATTCCACACGTCATATTCCTTCACGATCGCGTCGTCCTCGCCCCACGGCCCGCGCAGCCGGAAACGATCGCCCTTCCTGATGAGCGCATGGCGTTCCAACGCCTCACGAAATGCCTTCAGCCGGGTCGAATCGATGTCGCGTGTCTTTGGAATTCTGAGATTGGCATCGACGCGGCCGATGTCCACCAGCATGCGCTTGCCGCGTGACGAACCGGTGAACCACCGCTCCATCGACGGCGGGAACACGAGGGTCTGCGCAATGGAGTCCGCGAGCGGAGACAGGCCCGGGAGGCGGGAATCTCTCTCGGTGCCGGTGCGATGGAGCGTATCGGCGTTGGAGCTGTCGGGTGCGACTTCGTCAACTCTCTTCTCGGCCGCGCACGCCGCCGTAAGCGCCAGCCCCGCAATGATCATGAAAAAACGCATGACCTAAGCTAACGACCTTTACGCTTCCACCACACGCAGCCGGTCCGACGGGGAGGATTGCTCTCACGGTCGGCTGGCGTGGCTGTCTGGTGACGACTACACTCCCCGCATGCATCCCTTTGCATACCACCGCGCGACGAGCGAACGCGACGCAACCGCCCGGCTGGGTGGCGGTGCATCGCCGCTGGGTGGAGGCACCGACCTGCTGGTGCTGATTCGCGAGGATCTCGCTCGGCCCACGGAGCTCGTGGACCTGCGCTACCTCCCGGGGTGGCAGGGTATTCATGAATCGGCTGACGGGGGCTTCTCGATCGGAGCGGGGACGCGCGTCAGCGAGATTGCCGACGACACCCGCGTGCGCGCCGCGCTGCCCGCGCTGGCACTCGCCTGCGAATCGGTCGCCACTCCGGCCATTCGCCACATGGCCACCCTGGGCGGGAATCTCTGCCAGCGTCCACGCTGCTGGTATTTCCGCAGAAACATTCCCTGTCTCAAGAACGGCGGCACCGATTGCCCCGCCGTACCCGGAGAGAATCAGTATCACGCGATTCTCAGTGGTGGTCCCTGCCACATCGTCCATCCATCCGATCCCGCGGTCGCCCTGGTCGCACTCGACGCCGTCGTCGAAATCACGGGGTCGGCCGGCACGCGCATGCTTCCCATCGAAGCGTTCTTTCGAACGCCACGCCAACGGCTCGATGCGGAAACCGCTCTCGAGCCAGGTGAAGTCGTGAGCCGGATCACCATTCCCCGCGAGAGTCGCGGACCGCAGCGCTACGAGAAGGTGATGCAGCGCGGAAGCTGGGATTTCGCTCTAGTGAGCCTCGCCGCGGTGCGCCGCACCGACGGAGACGTTCGCATGGTGCTCGGAGGCGTCGCACCGGTCCCGTGGCGAGTCGGCACGTCCATCGAGGAAGACGTGGCGGCGGCATCGCTCGATGAAGACACCATTGCCATTCTCGTGGAGCGCGCCCTTTACGACGCTCAGCCCCTCTCGAAGAATGGCTACAAGGTTCGCCTCGCGGGCGCCCTGCTGCGCCGCGCCATGGAGGAGCTCGGAACATGAGGAACGACGACCCGCACGGCCCTATTCGAGGCGACCGTGCCTATCTGGTGCACAGCGCCGAAAAGCAGACGTTCGCAATCGCTCACGCCCCATTCCGGATCGGGCGGGATCCCTCAAATCATCTGCAGGTGCTCGACACCGAAGTCTCGCGTGAGCACGCCGAGGTCAGGTTCGAGAGCGGTCGGCATGTGGTGCATGCGCTGGGGAGTGCCGCTACCCTCGTGAACGGTGCTGCTGTTGCCGGGAGCGCACCCCTCGCGGAGGGGGATGAGATTGCGATCGGCGAGCTGCGACTTCGGTACACGCGACGCTCGGCCACAGGGGCGCTCGTAACGGAGGCGGGGTGGGCGGATGACATTCGTGTCAGCCAGGAACCCACGGAGCACACGCGGAAATACGAGGGCGGCTCTTCGTCGCGCGATAGTCCGCGCTCGGCAATGATCATCGTGGTCAGCGCGACGATCCTGCTGATTGTGTGGGCGCTCGCATCGCTTCTGATGCGGTGACCACGTTCCTGTTTGGCGCCGTGATCCTTGGCGCCGGTGCCGGGACGCGCTTTGGTGGGCCCAAGGCGATCGCGCTGGTCGAGCCCGGCGTTCGATTCATCGATCGCGTCGTGTCCGTCGCACGCGACGCGGGCGCCGATCCAATCGTGGCGGTGCTGCCAAGGGGGGTGGCTCCGCCGGCGCCGGCGCGGGTCGTGGTGGGCAATTCCGCGAGCGAGCAGATTTCGTCGCTCCGGCTGGGGCTGATGCAGTTTGCCAACACTGTGGCCGAGGCGGTGCTGGTGTGGCCGGTGGATCACCCCTACGTTGTCGTCGAGAGTATTCGCGCCGTTCTGGACAGCTACGCCCGCACCCGGGCGACCATCGTCCTCCCGACTCATAATGGCCGCCGGGGACACCCGGGACTGTTCGCGAGGGCGTGTTGGCGCGAGATTATGACCGTCGAGCAGAACGGGGCGCGCGGAGTCATTCAGGCTTATGGCTCCCGCGTCGTGGAAGTACCAGTGCACGATGCCGGTGTCGTCCGCAACATCGATCGGACGACAGACATGAACGCGTTTCAAGAGGGGGACGATGTCGTTTCTTGAGCATATTGACGAAGTCACAGAGCTGAAGACGGGCGAGATGACTGTCGGGAGCGGCAAGGAAGCCTCACTGCGGCTCCAGCAGATGGATCTGGCTCCTCGTCACCTGACTTTGATGGTTGGAGAAGACGGAACCACCCTCGTCCGCCCGTACGATGAGGACCTCCTCGTCACCGTGAACGGAAAGCGGATTTCCGAGCCCACCCGGCTGACCGCCGGGGACCTCGTTGCCGCCGGCGACGCGCGGCTCAGGTATCTCGCCGTCAAGAACGAGCGGGACTACCCCGCGTTCGACGAGTCCGCGTATCTCCTGACGGAGGACAAGAAGATGGCGTACGCCGTCGCACGCCGGACGATCCACATCGGCCGCGACGCGTCGAGCACCATCCAGCTCACGGATCCGGACAGCTCGCGCCAGCATGCGGATATCTGCAGTGAGGCCGGTCTTCACGTCCTGCATTCGCTCGGTGAGAACGGCACGAAGGTGAACGGCACGCTGATCTCGTCCCGCCACATTCTCGAGGAAAACGATCTCATCGACGCTGGCGAGGTCAAGCTGCGCTACACCAGGAAGCCGCCGCCGCCGGGAACGCGGGTCTCGACCGGAGGCGACAGCTACGATCTGGACATCAGTGCCCGGCCGACGGGAAGTCAGCTCAAGCTGACGGAGAACCCGGCTGACGTCCTGAATTCGCCCAAGGTGCTGCGGATTGTGGCGATCACGGTCGCGGTCATGGCTCTCATCATGGTGGTGCTTGTCATCATGAACTAGGCAGTCCCGTGCCGCCGTCCTGATTGCGGCGGCACGACGATTGAATAGTCAGTTACCATGGCATTCCGCGAGTTTACTGACGCGAAGGGTGAAATCTGGAAGGTGTGGGACGTCACCCCCGATCAGCGCATCGTCCTGAGGCGTCGCACACCGGCGCGGGGTATTGCCGGACGCTCCGAGCGTACCGAGGCTGAATCACTCGTCCCCAGCGATGTGACCCCGAGTCGTGAGGGGGGATGGCTGGCGTTTCAGTCTCGGGAGGAGAACCGGCGGCTCAGCCCCATTCCGCCGGAATGGGAAAATTCGACTGATGTCGAAATGCGAGGCTATCTGGCGAAGGCCAGCCAGGTGAAGAACCGCTACAAGACGTAGCGAATGCCAGCCCGGTGAAGCACCGCTGCAAGACGTAGCGAAGGCCTCCAGTGCCCGGTCAGCGGAAAATCAGCGCGCCGACGGCCAATAGAAGTATCACCGACGCTACTACCAGGATCACTGTTTTTTTCGAATCGGTCCCGCGAAGCTCGCGCGCCGCGACTATGCCGACGAATGCCGTCGGCAGGCGCGCGGATCTGGCGTCCGCCTGGAACCGATTGGATTCGGCGGTCACTGCGGTAGGTTGTGGCTGGGTGGTGAACCGTAAAACGGTGCGACCGATCGTGAGCTCGTCGCCTTCCGACAGTGGCGTCGGTACCTGCAGGCGCATCTCGTTGATCAGGGTGTAGGCGCGGTCCTTCGGGTGGACAACGTATCCATGTCCCTCCCGAGTGACCTCGGCGTGCACCCGGGAAACTGACGGCTCCTGCACCAGCACTTCGCAGCTGGCGTCACGGCCAATCGTCGTCTTCGGGCTCAGCTTGTAAGAGCGGTCTCTCCGCACATCACGCAGAAATCCTATGTCGCGGTTGCCTTCGTTCGCGACCTGCCGGTAAATGACGCGGGCGCTGTTGAGCTGGATGACGTCGTTGAATTGAATGCGGTGCTCGCCCCGGGTGACCTCGACGCCATTGACCGAGACGAACGCATCGGGTCGCGCCCGGCTGATCAACGCATTGCCCCGGGATGCGGGTGCGACGATGGCATGCACCGGCGCCAGGTCGTGATCCCGGATGCGCCACGCGGCCTCGGTCCCGCTGCCGATGGTGAGCACGCCGGGTCCGAGCGTTCGGGTATCGTTTTCGAACTCGAGATAGGGCAATGGCGATGGGCGAGCACCTGTCCGCCGGTCCACGCTGGTGGCCAACGGACTCGGCGATTTCTTCTTCGCTTCAATCGACGCTCAACAGCGGCAACAAGTTACACGATTTCGGAGAGGCTGGAAATTCGTCAACACTTTTGTTGACGTATACACTAAAGCCGACTAACTTTCAGTCATGAAGCCAGTCGCCGAATCGCTCGTTGGCCACCGCGGACTCCGCGGTCAGATCCTGCTGGCGCTGAAAAAAGCGCAACCTCTTACAGTAAAAGAGCTTGCAGCGCAGTTCGGCGTCACCGCGAACGCGCTGCGGAGGCACCTGAAGGCACTCGAGGAGGCTGGCGCGGTCAACTACCGTCGCGAGATCCGTGGAGTGGGCGGGCCGGTGTTCGCCTATTCACTCAGCGAGGTCGGCGACGCGTTGTTCCCGCGCTCGTACATCCCGGCGCTCACGGGTGCACTCGAGATTCTTCGCGAGCAACAGGGCACTGAAGCCGTCACCGGACTGTTTCTCAAGCAGTGGGCGACGCTGGCGGCAAGTGGTGGCCGCTCGCTGCCACTGCTTCCGGTGGCCGAGCGTTCGGAGCATCTCGCGCGGCTGCTGACGTCGCAGGGGTATATGGCGGAGTCGGAAAACCAGTCCGCCACCGAGTCAACGATTACCGAGCACAATTGCGCCATGCATGCGGTAGCGCAGCAGTTCCCCGAGGTATGTACCGCCGAGATGCGGTTCATGGAGCAGGTGCTCGGTGCGAAAGTAGAGCGGAAGACACGTATTCTCGACGGCTGCAACTGCTGCGAGTACACGGTGAAGTTCACGACAGAGGACAAGGGCGCAGCATGAGCACGTCGTCGATCGAAACGCTGGTCAATCGCGAGTATCAGTACGGCTTCGTCACGGACATCGAGAGCGACACGATTCCCCGCGGTCTGAGCGAGGACGTGATTCGTCTCATCTCCGCGAAGAAGGAAGAGCCGGTGTTCATGCTGGAGTGGCGTCTGAAGGCGTATCGCCGGTGGCTGACCATGAAAGAGCCGCACTGGGCGAACGTCACGTACCCACCAATCGACTATCAGGACCTCAGCTACTACTCGGCGCCGAAGAACAAGGCGATGCTCGGCAGCCTGGAAGAGGTAGATCCCGAGCTGCTGAAGACCTACGAGAAGCTGGGCATCTCGCTTAACGAGCAGAAGCGCATTTCGGGCGTGGCGGTAGACGCGATCTTCGACTCGGTATCCGTCGGGACCACGATGAAGGAAGAGTTGAAGGAGCTCGGCATCATCTTCTGTTCGTTTGGAGAGGCAGTGCGCGAGCATCCTGATCTCATCGAGAAGTATCTGGGCTCGGTGGTGCCGCACAGCGACAATTTCTTTGCGGCGCTCAATGCCGCTGTGTTCAGTGACGGGTCGTTCTGCTACATCCCGCCCGGGGTGAAGTGTCCGATGGAGCTGTCGACGTATTTCCGGATCAACAATCCGGACACGGGACAGTTCGAGCGGACGCTCATCGTGGCGGACGTCGGCTCGTCGGTGAGCTATCTGGAGGGGTGCACGGCGCCCAAGCGCGACACCAATCAG